>JBDSBT010000053.1:0-14863 GCA_039921425.1 Gemmatimonadaceae bacterium
ATTCCTGTTCGGCATCAACGCGGTTACGCAGGCCGGCCAGCATCACTTCTGGTGGGCCGTGTTTCCTGCGATGGGAATGATGATGGGCATTTGGGGAGAGGCCGGAAATCTCTGGGCAGCGGGCGCGAGATGGCGCGATGTCTTCGGCGGTGGCCTGCCGCTGCCTCAAACACCGCCCGGATTGGCGGGATCGCAGATGCCGACGCTCGCGGCCCGCATTCAAGGCCCGCCCGAAGAGCTCGCCGGAGTCAGCCGCGAAGTAATGGCAGGACCGCGCGGCGAAGTACTTCGGCAGGCAGTCAATGATCGGCGAACGATTCGCGACCTTATCGGCCGCATGAGCGAAAGCGATCGCGCGATGCTTCCAGATGTGAAATCAACCTCGGACGGACTCTACGATCGAATTGCAGCGCTTGCCACGGCTCTTCATCGTCTGGACGGAGAGATTGGCCCCGACCGATTGTCGGCGCTCAACGATCGCGTTGCGAAGCTGGAAGGGTCGAAGGACAGCACTGACAAGGATCGAATGATCCGCCTGCTTAGGCGACAGCATGACATGCTATCGAATCTCGTCAAATCTCGCGACACGCTGGCCGAACAATATGAGAGCGCTGGCCTGTTGCTTCAAAACCTGACGCTCGATCTGCTGAAGATGAGATCGTCAGGCCTTCAGTCTGGTCTCGCTGACGTGACGAGCGTTACTCAGGAAGCTCGATCGTTGTCGAAGGAGATTGGATACGTCCTCGCTGCGGCCGATGAGCTGCGCGATATCGATGGTCGGCCTGGGGACCGTAACGTTCCGAACTAGGGCGGGGAAAGTATTTCCCTTCGGTTACTGACGGCACCGATCGGCAGGATTGCCCTTCGGCTTATCGACGACAACAGCATGATCGAGATTCGCCACTCTCACAGCGACATCAGTCACCAGCTGGGTAACGCGCGCGAAATGGCTGTAGTCGATGTACTGCGGCTCGTCTGTGAGCATGTGATAGTCGCGATGACCGCCGGTCGAGAAGAACGTGATCGGAATGCCCCACTTCGCATACGACCAGTGGTCGCTGCGGCAGTAGTACTGATTCGGGTTGCCCGGCGTGTCGAACGAGTAGTCGAACTTGAAGCCGGCATGCGTCTCGGTGTTAACGGCTTCGACGATATCGCCGAGTTCGGTCGAGAGGCGTTTTGAGCCGATGAGCTGGACGTACGACGGGCCGCCGCCAGGCACCGCGTCGTCGGCACCACCCCGGCCGATCATGTCGATGTTGAGCTGAGTTACAATGGAATCGCGAGGGACGGTGGGATGATCCGTGAAATATCCCGAGCCCCACATTCCGCGCTCTTCCCCCGTGTGCCAGACGAAGATGATCGAGCGCTTCGGCTTTATCGGCGCAGCAGTAAGAGCCTGTGCAATCTCGAGAAGGCCGGCTGAGCCTGTGCCATCGTCATCCGCACCGTTGTAGACAGAGTCCATTCGCGGACCGCCGTGGGCGGCGCGAAGACTGTCTTTCAGGGAGTTGATTCGTGCCCACTCTTCGGTCGTCGGCGTTGTCGGCGCCGTCTCGGCTCCGCCGATTCGTGATACCGTCAGGAATGCGCGAAGCGAGTCGTGCTCGACGGGCGCGCGGCTGTAGCCGACATGATCGTTGTGAGCGCCGATCGCGACGTACTCGTTCTTGAGCTTCGGATCGCTGCCGGGAAGAATCGCAATGACGTTCCGGCCAGGACGCGGTGCTTCGGTCTGATGAACGTTCATCGAGATCGTGCTGCCGAGCGCACCTTTCTTCAATGACGAGAGGGGAGCGCCGAAGAGTGCGTCACCGGCCGAGTTCGTTGCGCTGATGGAGAAACCACCAAACCGTCCCTGTGCAGATGCCGCCGCAGTTGTTGTCCGAAGAGAAACGCTCGTTCCCATCATTGCTGGGCGAGTGATCGCATCTGAAAGCTGCGGTCCGCGGATCGACACGGTCGTCAACGCACCGCCGACCGACGAGCGGTAACGCTGGTATCCGGCTGTTTGCGAAAATGCGCGGAAGCTTAAGTTGGATTCGTTCGGGGTCAGCACGAGGATCTTTCCGGCGATCACGGCCGAATCGAGCAGGTTTAGCGTGTCGAATTCCACTCCGCCATAGATCACCTGGCCACCAGTCGCAGAAATCGGCGCACCTGATACGACGAAATCGCGTCCGGCAACGAGAGTGGTATTTCCGGCAGTGATCGTGCTCGCACGGTCGAGTACGCGAGCGTAGACCGGCAGATCCTGGAAATACGTGCCGTTATCCCCGGCTGGGAGCAGTCTGATTTTTTTCGCCTGCTCGGCGATGTACTGGGTGCCTTTGAGATTTCCCTCAAAACCGACCTGTCGGCCGAGCATCGAATCGTCGGCGAGTACGTAGAGCCGGCTCATTAGATCGGCTGGCGTTATCGCGGCGACGGTCGGACGCGCCGCGTATTTGAGAGGGAGGTTGGACGTTGGTACTGAAGGCGGAGTTCCGTTGCCAGACATCATGGCAGACGAGCATCCGGTGACCAGAATCGTAATCGCGAGGGTCCGGAACGACCGGCGCGTGTCAAGGCGGCAGATTTGAATATGCATAGTGGGGGACTGTTATGGGCCGGCGGATAGAATCGCCGCCAAATAGGAGGTCGCCCACGCGAGCAGGCAACTTTGACATCTCTCTTACGTACTCCTGAATATGGCGTTCTGTTGAATTGCCGTTCCGCAATTTCACACCTTTGTCCCCGGACAAGTGAGACAGTTCGTGCCCTCGCACTTCCATATGAAGGCCGGTCGCGTCAACGTTGTAGCCATGCGCGCAACGAATGAGAACCCTGTGGTTCACGTCGAGTATCCCGACTGGGTCGACTCGCTGGTGAAGTGGGACGAGCCGTACGAAAACGACGACGATCGCATGCGCCTGGCGATTGCAGTCTCGCGAATGAACGTCGAGCGCGAAACCGGCGGCCCCTTTGGAGCGGCGATTTTTGAAGCTGAGTCCGGGCGCATCGTCGCCGTCGGCATGAACTGCGTGGTGCGGCTGTCGAACTGCACCCTCCATGGCGAAATGGTCGCGTTCATGATGGCACAGCAGAAAGTGGGATCGTTTTCGCTGAATGGACCGGGCCTTCCGGCGCACGAGCTCCACACGTCGTGCGAGCCGTGCGCTATGTGCCTCGGCGCCACACTCTGGAGTGGAGTGAACCGCGTTGTGTACGGAGCAGCCAGGGAGGACGCATCACTGCTCAAATTCGAGGAAGGGCCGGTCTTTCCGGAATCGTACCAGTACCTCGAAGAACGCGGTATCTCGATAGTACGCAATGTCCTCCGTGACGAAGCGCGAGCCGTACTCGAGTTGTACCGCTCCAAGTCCGGGAAGATTTACAACGGATAGAACCGAGGCCGAAGGCGGGTACCGCGGTGTCGGGGCGCCGACGATTGAGACTACCGCGCCATTGAGCTTGGGTGCAACCTTCCTGCCGTGAAGCTCAACTGGCGTAGTGCCCAATATGGTGTTCAGGCGCTCGCGGCCATCGCATTTGCGGTGGCCTGCGAGCGCATTGTAGACCCTCCCCTTCCCCCAACTTCAACGTCGTTCGTTCCGCCGCCCGTGTACGCGAAGTGGTGGGCTATGACTACGACCTGCTCGGGCATTTCGGGATCGCTCGAAAAAATCTCGTGGTACGTCGTTCCTCTCGTCGCAGAATTCACGTTGAAAAAGGAAACCGTCTCGGCTTACTGGACCGAGGGCAGCAATTCCATCGTCGTTGCCGATTACTCCGTCCTCGATGGGAGCGTTGTCAGGCACGAGATGCTGCATTCGCTGGTACGAACTAGCGGACATCCGAGGTCGGCATTCCTCGAACGTTGCCTCGGCGTTGTGAGCTGTACGTCTGCCTGTATTGCGGATGCCGGCCCTCCTCCCAGGTTTGATGCGCCGGGGCCTGCAGTGCCGGCGGATTCGATCGACGTGGGAATCGACTTTCTGCCAAATCGGCCCGCCAGCAACATCGATGGCGGCGTGTTCACCATGGTTGTCTCGGCGCACAATAAGGCCAATCAGCCTGTCCTTGTTTCGCTATCACCTCCCGGCGGAGTGGTCGCTGCGCCGTTTTCCTACGACATCAGACCTGCCTTCTCTCCCGGTGTCAGGCTTCTGGGCTCGATCAATAGCACGGACCCGGCGCTGACCAGATTTGCCGCCGGCGAAACGAAACGGCAGTACTTCGATTTCGTGATTGGGAATGTGACCAGGGACAGGACGATCACGAACGGCGTGTACAGAGTCACCGCAGCGTACGGAACCCACTCTGCAGTCATCAGTCAGTTCACGATTGCCCCGCCATGAAGAGGAATCGATCTCGATGACGGTGAAGTCCGATCCCTCCCATTTCGCCGACGTTGAGGCGGCGTTGCGTGAAGCAAATCTCGCCTTCTCGGAGTCTCATCAGGGAGAGGGTCAGGGCCGTCAGCCGGTTCACACCGTCTACGGTGGCGCACAGCTTTTTGCGGCTGATTCAGTTCCGAAACTGGGATCGATCGCACTTCGTGCAATGACTCAATATATGGGGGAGCCAGCGACGCTTGGACGCGCGCTTGGTATCGCCGATCACCCTGCCCTCGCGACAATCGACAGGCGGGTTCGCGACAAGCTCGCTCGCGAGCCGATCGAGGATTTTCGAATCGACTTCGAGGACGGCTACGGAAACCGCCCGGAGGCCGAGGAAGATCATCACGCCGCCGTTGTCGCCGAGGAAATATCGATGGGAATGGCGGCAGGCACTCTGTCGCCATTCATCGGCCTGCGCGTCAAGCCGTTGAACGAAGAGATGCGCGTTCGGAGCATTCGCACGCTCGATATTGTCGTGACGAAACTCGTGGAGAACGGTGGATTGCCTGAGCGGTGGATTGTCACCATTCCGAAAGTCACGATCCTCGAGCAGGTGGACTACACCGTTGCCGTTCTTCGCCAACTCGAACACAAGCTTGGACTCGCGGATGGAACGCTGCTTTTCGAGCTGATGGTCGAGACACCCGAGATCATCATGGACTCGAAGGGCACATCCTTGCTCGCGCGTGTGCGCGATGCTTCGGACGGGCGTCTTCGCGGTGCGCACTTCGGCACGTACGATTACACCGCCGGCATCAACATCACGGCGGCGCATCAGAAAATGCGTCATCTCGCTTGCGACTTCGCGAAGCATTTCATGCAGGCCGCTTTCGCGGGCACCGATGTCTGGCTATCTGACGGATCTACGACGGTGATGCCGGTGCCGGTTCATCGTCCAGCAGAAGGCGAAACGCTCACGAGCAACCAGCAGGAAGAGAACGCCGCAAGCGTCCACGCCGCCTGGAAGCTCCACTTCGACGACATCCGGCACTCACTCGCCGGTGGGTTTTATCAGGGATGGGATCTACACCCGGCGCAGCTGGTCACCCGCTACGCTGCCTTGTACAGCTTCTTTCTCGAAGGAATCGATGCGGCTGGCGTGCGGCTCAGCAACTTCGTTGGAAAGGCGGCGCAGGCGACGCTGGTAGGCGACGTGTTCGATGATGCAGCCACCGGACAGGGGCTTCTCAATTTCTTTCTCCGCGGAATCAACTCCGGTGCGATCACCGAGGAAGAAGCACTTCAGCTGACCGGGCTGACGGCAGACGAGTTCCGCGGCCGCAGTTTCGTGAAGATCATGAAGGGCAGAGAGTGAAGTCAGAGAAGTGAACGGCAACACCTACGAAATTCTCGATCTGGTCGCGCGATGGGTTCACGTCGTCGCGGGCATCATGTGGGTTGGCAATTCACTTCTCTTCAACTGGCTCGACCGCAGTCTCGTCCCTGCGAACGCGCCGGGACAAACGCGAAAGCCGATCGGGACAATCTGGCTGCTGCACAGCGGCGGTTTCTACTATGTCGAGAAGACGCTCCTTGAAGGCGAGGAGATGCCCGCGCCGCTGCACTGGTTCAAGTGGCAGGCATACACGACGTGGTTCACGGGCTTCGCGCTTCTCCTCATTGTGTATTACGCCGGTGGACGAGCGTCGATGGTGGACAGCTCGGCGCATGGACTGAACAATTTCACGGCGAGCCTGATCGGGCTCGGCTCGGTTTTCGGCGGATGGGCGTTGTACGAAGTCATGCAAAGATTCGTCGCGCCGAGGGCACCGAACATCGCTGCAGTCATTTGGGTCGCGGCCTTGATCGGGATCGCTGTCTGGCTGACGCAAATTCTCAGCGGACGTGCAGCCTTCCTGCACGTCGGAGCGATGCTGGCGACGATCATGGCTGGCAACGTATTCTGGACGATCGTCCCGTCTCAGCGCGAGTTGGTTGCGTCTGCGTCGGGCGGCCACGGCGCCGACCCGGCGATCTCAGCACGCGCCAAGCGCGTGTCGATCCACAACAACTATTTCACGTTCCCGGTGATTGCGCTCATGGTCAGCAATCACTTCCCTGCTCTCTACGGCAATCGGCTTAGCTGGTTAATCCTTCTGGTGGTCGTGGCGCTGGGGGCAGGTGTTCGCCATGTGCTTAACGTGCGGTGGACAATGCCGTTGTGGAAACCAGCGCTCGGAGGAGTGATCGCCGCCGGTATCCTGTCGTTGTGGGCTATCCTGACGTTTGGCATTGCGCCGGAGCCGATTCCCGCGGCCTCTTCGTCCGAACCCGTAACCTTCGCCGATGTACGTCACGTCATCGACCGGCGTTGCGCCGTGTGTCATTCCGAGCGTCCGACTGACATCACGTTCGGCTCCGCACCCACCGGAGTGAAGTTCGATACGGAGGAGCAGATCATTGCACGCGCCGCGCGCATTCGTGAGCGCGCCTTCGTTCTCAGGTCCATGCCTCCCGCCAACAAGACCGGGATCAGCGACGCTGAACGAGAAATCCTCGGCCGCTGGGCTGCTCAGCAGATCGGTTTGCACTAACGCATCTACGCCTCGCGACAGATCTCCTCGCAACCGTCAGGCAAAGACTCGGCGACGCGAGAGTCAGCTGCCGCGGTAGGTCGAGTATCCGAATGGGCTCAATAGCAGCGGCACATGGTAGTGCTCCGATTCTGCCGCGACGCGAAAATTAATCTGGATGTCGGTATAAAAAGCATCGCGCTTCGAGCTGGCGAAGTAATCGGCGACAGAGAACGAAAGCGTGTAGTCGCCTTCAGCTAGTGAGGATCCCTGTTCCAGCAGATCACGCACTCGCCCGTCATCATCGGTCACCCCGGATCCGATCAGACTATTATCACGCCGAAGCGTGACGCGAACGCCCGCCGACGGCCTGCCAAGAGACGTGTCGAGAACGTGAGTACTTATGGTGCTCATTCCGGCACGATCCCAAGCAGCTTTTCCAGTCGGAGCCTCGTGATCTCACGAACTTCGCCGGCGGCGATCCGCAGCTCTTTCTCGGGATTGTTCTTCAGTCGAGAGCGCGCTATGTCGAGGAGGTCGTTTGCCGACTTGCCCCGGGCGTTCACTATATAGATGTGCCCGAATTTTTGCTCGTACGCGATGTTTACGAGGGACATCTGGTCGTGCGCGCTGGACGATGCAACGCGGATCTTCTTCTGCTCGGCTTCGGACCATCCGCCGGCGAGCCCTGTCTGTTTTCCATTGGTGGCTTTCTCACCGATTCGGGGATGATGAGAAAAGGCTTCGTGCCAGTCATCGACAGTGGTCGTGGCCCACGCAACGTCGGCGTCGTCGAGCAGTCTCGTCACCGATTCGTAAGGCCGGCGGTCGAGCATCGCATTGACCCACGAGGTCGCACCGCAGCACGACCGCAGCAGCTCGGCCGCCTCGTCGCGCGTCATGGAGTTCAGCTCTCCCAGAGTTACTGTCACGATGTTGTCGCTCTGCCGAGAAGTCTTAGTCGAGCGACTCCTCCGTCGGGGTAGATGTTGAGTCTCACGTGTGTAGCAGCATGTGGTTTGGTCACGTCGAACGAATGACGAGAGTGCGGCTGAAGTGGCGAATTCGCAACCAGCGAGCCCCACTTTGCGCTTTCGGGGTCGAATGCGCCGGTCAATTCACCTGCATCAAACGACTCCAGCATACACGAGCCCGGCGCGTTGCCCTTGAAGTGGTCCGTGTCGACCTCCACACGGTCGATCTCACCACGACGCGCAAGCTTGACGATACTCCAGTCGTGCCCCGCGCCCCGACGGCGTTTCGTCTCCCAGCCGTCACCCATGTGAGTCGAGCGCCCCGGAAGAATGAGATTCTGCCGGTGACCATAGTGCATGTCGCTGCAAGACACGACGTACCCACCGTTTTCCATCGAAGCAAGATCGGCCACTCTTCCGTCCAAGACTTCGTCGGAAGGAACCACGACTCCGTGCACCCTGAGTCTGGCCACTCCCCCGTCGGGGAAGATGTTTAACCGAATGTGTGTTACCCGAGGCACATCCTCCGTAACCAAGAACTCGTTTTGCGCATGGCCAGCCAGCTTCGACTCAGCCAGCACGGGTGTCCACGAAACATCCGCTCCACCCAGCCATTCCGCCGACGGCGTTCCTTCGACGGCCGCTGCGTCGATGCTCGCACTCTCCGGATAATTGCCAGTGAACCACGACGTGTCGATGACGACGCCGCTGACTTGTCCTGGTGCGCCGAGACGGATGATTGCCCAGTCGTGACCGGCAGAGCGCCGGCGTCGTGTTTCCCAGCCATCCATCCATTTGCCGCGTTCGGTATAAACGCCCTCGCGCCATTCCGGAGCACCGGACTTCAACAGGGCCTCTTTCGGGGCGAAGAATTCGTCGTTGGCAGATAACACGGCTCCGCCAAGCCGCTCCGACGCGAGGTCGATCAGGTCCGTGAATAAGTTCATCGAAACCCGGCTTTCAGTTCTTTCACGCGCTCAACATAACATTCCGGCCGCCCACGTACGTGGCTTCGACTGCACCCAGCAGCTCGCGGTCGGCGTATGGGGAGATGTGACCGCCAGAAACAGAACTGTGCCGCGACTCCGGATTCCAGATGACTATGTCCGCATCGTATCCGGGTGCCAGCTTCCCCTTCTGGTTTTCGAGTCCCGCAAGTTTCGCGGTGGCTGAGCTCATCCACTCGGACACCCTGTCGATACCGAGTCCTCGCGCGTGCGCACCTGTCCACACGGCTGCAAGCGAATGCTGAAGCGAGGCAATGCCGCCCCAGCACGACGAGAAATCGCCTCCCGTTTGCTTCAGCGACGGAGTGCAAGGCGAGTGATCGGACGCGATCAGGTCGATGTCGCCGTTGACCAGGCCGTTCCAGAGGGCATCACGCTCCGCCGAGCTCCGAATGGGGGGAGCGCACTTGTACTCTGTCGCGCCGTCCGGAATATCTTCGGCCGCAAACGTGAGGTAGTGCGGGCATGTCTCTACCGTGATTGGCAGGGCCCTCGCCTTCGCTTCCCTTATGATGTCGAGCGACCTCGCGGACGAGAGATGGACGATGTGCACTGGCGCCCGACACCACTCCATTAATCGCACCAGCAGCCGTATCGCAGATTGTTCAGCTTCTACGGGACGTGACGCGAGGTAGTCCGGGTATTTTCGCGATGGCGCGCACTGGCGAATGAGCGCCGGATCTTCCGCGTGCACCATCAACGGAAGTCCGAGCTTTGCAAGAATCGGAAACGCGATTCGAAGATCAGCCTCGGTGACGTTCTGAAATTCATCGACGCCCGACGGAGTCAGGAAGCACTTGAATGCGCGCACTCCGGCAGCGCGAAGGCCCTCGAGATCACGCGCATTTCCAGGCACTACTCCTCCGATGTATTCCACATTTATCAGTGTCTTGCCGCGAGCGGATTCTCGTTTTGCTTCGAGCGCGGACACGGTCGTCGTCGCTGGAATCGAATTGAGCGGCATATCGAGCAGTGTCGTGATGCCGCCGGCCGCGGCACTTTTCGTGGCGCTCGCGAACCCCTCCCACTCGGTGCGGCCTGGCTCGTTCACGTGGACGTGAGTGTCGACGATGCCCGGCATGACTACGGAATCACCGGCATCGTGAACTTCAGTCCCGCCTGACACGTCGCCGGTTTCGCTTATCCTAACGATTCGCCCGTCCGCAATATGAACCGAACCCGGCCGAATACCCTCAGGTGTCAACAAGCGTGTACTGCGGATTACGAGAGTCACGCGGCAGTTAGCTCTTGGCCATCAACCGTCGGCCGTATCGGCCCAGAATCGGCGCAACAGGTTCACCGACACCCTCAGCCGATAATCAGCGGTCGACCTTACGTCATCGATCGGTTTGAGCTCGCGGCTGAGGACATAGGCAGCCACATCGATCGACCCGCCGGAGGCGAGGATTTTTTCAGTCTGCGGAACGCGAACTATCGTTGGAGCAACGCTGCCGAACGCAATCCTCGGCTTGTCACTTCTCACTGCGGCCATGACGACCTTGGAAATTGCCTGCGCCGCGCGTGTTCCCACTTTCCTGAACCACTGCTTCCCTGCTATCGGAGCGATCTCGATTGCGATGATCAGCTCATCCGGACGCATTACAGTCTTTCGATAGCCAGTGTAGTACTCGTTGATCCCAACGCGTCTTTCGCCATCGACACTGCGAAGCACGACCACCGCATCGACGGCCGAGAGGACGGGAACGCCATCAGCCGCAGGCGATCCGTTCGCGATGTTTCCGCCGAGCGTGCCGCGATTCTGAATCTGAACTCCACCAACGAGCCCGGATGCCCTGGCGAGCATCGGAACGTGCTCGTTGACGAGATGCGACTGCATCAGCGACGTGTAGCTGGTCAAAGCGCCGATAACGAGCGTGTCGTCACGCTTTGCGATCGTCCGTAACTCGTCGAGCGCCCAGATGTCGAGAAACTGTCGCTGAACCAGCGTCCCGAAGTTCGACGCCACATACACATCAGTTGCACCTGCAATTGGCATTCTCTTCTCATCACGCAGGATTTGCAGCGCTTCGTCGAGAGACGTAGCCCTCCGGAGATCCATTTCCGAAACTGCGGTCTTCATTTGACTACCATCTTGTCCGCGTTCTCCGGCTCGGGCATCCCCTTCCACTTGAGCACTGCGCGATAAATCGCTGAGTAGCCGGTGCAGCGGCAGAGATTCCCGGCGAGCGCGGTTTTCACGTCTTCCAGTGTCGGGGCGTCACCAAGCTTCATCGCGGCCATGATCATGCCCGGCGTACAAATACCGCACTGTGCGCCGACTTCATTCATGAAGAGCTCTTGAAGCGGATGATTGCCCCCAAGTCCTTCGATGGTGACGACGTCAGCGCCCTCAACTTGACCGGCCGGGATGATGCACGAACACACCGGCTCGCCGTCGATCAGCACGGTGCAAGCGCCGCACTCACCCTCGCCGCAACCCTCCTTCACACCCGTCAGCAGGCATTCTTCGCGAAGAACGTCAATCAACCGCGCGGCGGAATTTCCGGAGATTTCTCTTTTCGAGCCATTCAGCGTGAACTGCATCAGGCAACGGCGCAGTTCGAGAGATGCTCTGGTGTTGCGGGAATGTCGCGCACGTCGATCCCGAGTTGTCGCAATGCATTCACCACGGCAGGCGCGGGCCCATCCATCGGAAGTTCCCCGAGTCCCTTCGCGCCGAACGGTCCGCCAGGGTAGGGATTTTCCATCATGACGACGTCCATTTCGGGCATATCGAGCGTCGTTGGTATGACGTAGTTAGTGAGCTGACCGTTGGCCATCGCGCCGTTGCGCATCACGACTTTCTCGAGAAGCGCGTAGCCAAGTCCCTGCGCAGTGCCGCCTTCGATCTGTCCGCGTGCGAGCGCGGGATGAATGGGCCTGCCAAACTCCTGAACCGCGGTGAGCCGAATCGGCTTTACTTCGAACGTATCGCGATCGAACTCGAGCTCCGCAACGTCGCATCCCCATCCGTAAGTGGCATACGCATCGCCGCGGTACAGAGCATCGTCCCACTGAATCCAGTCGGGCGGCTCATACGTCCGCTCGATTGTCAGCTCACCGTTCTTCGCGTAGTAATCGGCCGGACTCATGCCGCCGAGTTTCTCCTTCATTTCGTGCGAGCACTCTTCGAGAATCTTTCCGACCACCATGCACGTCCGTGAAGCGACTGTCGGTCCGCTGTCGGCGACTTTCGATGTATCGGGCTGCGCCACTTCGACGGTCTCATATGGTATGCCGAGAGCGTCGGTGACGATCTGTGCGTGCATCGTCCGCGTTCCCTGCCCGATCTCGGTGCTTCCCACCGCGATGCGAACTCCCGTCGGAGTGAGCTCGAGGCGCGCCTTTGATTTCAGATTCTTTTCGCCCGCGCCGGTGAATCCCGCGCCATGGTAGAAGAGTGCCAGACCTATAGCCCTGTTCGTTCCCTTCCACGCTTCGCGCTTCTTCACGAAGTCGGTGCGACGCACTGCTTCCTCGAGCACCATATGAGCGCTGCAGTCATCGCGTAAGGTTTGTCCCGTCGCCGTGATGTCGCCGGGCCTGAGCGCATTCAGCCGACGCAGATCGATCGAATCGATTCCAAGCTGCTCGGCGATCCGCTCCATGTGCACTTCAACCGCGAATTCGGTCTGCGGCGCGCCAAATCCTCTAAATGCACCGTTAGGCGGAGTGTTCGTGAACACGGCCTTGCCTCGAATGCGCGTGTTGTCGCAGGAGTATGGACCCGCCGCATGAATGCATCCGCGCGACAGAACGGTGGGACTCAAAGTCACGTACGCTCCGCCGTCGAGGATGACGTCTACGTCCATCGCTATCAGCTTGCCTGCGGCAGTCACGGCCGTTCGATGGCGAACGATCGAAGGATGACGCTTGGTCGTCGCCACCATGTCCTCTTCGCGGTCGTAGATGATCTTCACCGGACGACCCGCCTTGAGCGCAAGCATCACTGCATGTCCGGCGATCATCGACGGATACTCTTCCTTTCCGCCAAACCCGCCGCCCGTCTCAGTTTGAATAACACGCACGTTTGGATGCGCGGATCCTAGCAGGCAGCGCAGCGCCTTGATCACGTAAAAGGGGCACTGAACAGAACCATAAATCGCTATTCCACCGCCTTCAGGAACCGCAATGACGCCGTTCGGCTCGATGTAAACGTGCTCCTGGAGTCCAGTCGTGTAAGTGCCTTCAATTATCACGACATCGTCGCGGCCCAATGCGGCGTCTACATCGCCCTTTACGATCTCGACGGACTTGAACACGACATCTGACTTCTCGGGGTCGAACAGCGGTTCCTGTTCTTCGTATTCGATGACGACTTTGGCGCTGTTGACCGTCTCCTTGTCTTCGTGGGCGAGCAGTACAATCGGCTCGGCCATGTGCTTCACCTCATGCTCAGCCAGGAAAGGCTGGTCCTGCGACATGAGGTCGACGGCGTTCTTTGAGGGAACATCCCGATAGTCCACAATCGTGAAGCCAGTCGTATCGAAATCGTAGCGAATGGACTTGATGCGTCCGCGCGGGATTGTCGAGCGGATCGTCCTTCCGTGCAGCATCTCCGGAAAGACGATGTCGTCCGCATAGCGAGCGGCGCCTGTTGCTTTGCCGATGCCGTCCTTTCGTGCGACGCTGATGCCAACCGCGGACATACCGATCTCACCTCAATTTTCGAGGAACATTTCGCAAACCTGACACGACAAAATGGGCTCCGCCGCCGGGTGCGGCAACTGGCACGAGCGTTGCCTTTGTAGGGGCATGCGAGACCAGATATTGAAAAGCAATAAAGAAAATCGATGGGTCGCAAAGGCTTTGATAGCGGTGCGGGTGGCCCTCTTCGCCAACCAGGGCGTGGATGCCAGCTAATACGCTTCGCCTTCCACGTGGGGGGTCGCAAGCATCTCCGGCGACGGGCGGTGCCCACAATGAAGAGGCGTGCGAATGGCTCATCGACAACGCTGCCGCGTACGATCGTGTCATCGCTTCGATTGTCGCGTCGAAGTCATCGATCAGGATCAGCCAGCTTGCATTTGACGCTGACTGCATCGCTTACGGGAGCTCTGGAACGCAGGACGTCAGTGTGGCGGGAGTCGTCGCGGCAGCGGCGAGAGATCGCGGTGTGGATGTTTGCATCCTGATGAACCAGACGCTCCTCCTCGACACCGTCACGCCGCTGCGCAAATGGCTCGCATCGCACTCGGCAGAGACCGTAAGAGTGAGGGGCGTGAGCAGGTTTCCGCAGCTTCTTCACGCAAAGATGATAGTTGTGGACGACGCGGAAGTTTTCCTCGTCGGGTCGCCATTCGTGAACGGATACTGGGACGATTCGCGTCACGCGCCAACTGATTCGCGAAGACCGATGCGAGAGCTGGGAGGGCGTCCCCTTCACGATGTCTCCGTGCGATTGACCGGAAGTCCAGTGGCCGAAGCGATAGCCATCTTTGACGAATGGTGGAAAACAGCCAACGGCCCGTGTGAGCTGGACGAACAGGCGATTAAGGGGTCGAGTGCCCTTCCGGCAACGCGAAAGAACGCCGCCGTTCAACTCGTATCGACTCGTCCGGGCAGCGCCGCCAGGAGAGGACGCAAAGACATTCTCGCGGCATGCCTCGACGGAATTTCACGCGCTCGATCGCTGATTTACATCGAGCATCAATACCTCAGCGCTCGTCCGGTAGTGAAAGCGCTGGCCGAGGCGCTCGAAAAGCATCGTGGGCTCGAAATCGTCGTCGTGCTCAACCAGAATCCCGACATTACCGCCTATCGCAGGTGGCAGAACGATCGTCTCTCGCAATCGGGCCTCGGCGACCATCCGAGAGTTGGTGTGTTCTCATTGTGGAGCGCGACGGCGAGAGCCGGGCGAATCGAATCGGCCAGTCAGATTTTCGTTCACAGCAAGGTCATGGTTGTGGACGACAACTGGGCGATGGTGGGATCAGCCAATCTCGATGGCGTCTCACTTCATTCGTATGGGGACGATTTCGCGGGGC
>JBDSBT010000054.1:0-3321 GCA_039921425.1 Gemmatimonadaceae bacterium
GTGCCGGCGATCAATTCCGGCTTTCAGGCAATACCGCCGCAGGGCGTCAACCTCAAGCCGCATCCTGAAGAGGAGCGCGACCAGGTGCTCGGCATCGATATGAACGGGCAGTATTTCCTGAACAAGCAGGCGATTCCAAACGCGGAGCTTGCACAGCGGCTCAACGCCATCTATTCGGCGCGCGAGGAAGACAAGATTCTGTTTGTGAAGGCGCACAAGGACATCGCGTATGGAAAAGTTCTCGATGCTCTCGATATTGCGGCGCATAACGCGGTCACGATGACCGCGATGATCACGGACCAGCAGCCTGGGACCTCGTCACTGATTAGCACCGACCGGCTGAGTGGCCTGGTAAAGGCCGAGGGGAAGAAGTAATGGCAATGACCAGCAGCAAGGGCGCGCTCACGAACGACATCAACGTCACACCGATGATCGACGTGTTGCTCGTGCTTCTCATCATCTTCATGCTCGTCGTGCCAATGTCGCGGAAGGCAATCGACCTTCAGCTTCCGGATCCGAGCGACCAGGTCCAGAGCGCGAACCCGCCACCGCAGATCGTTCTCGAAGTGCTGCCGGGTGAGAAGTTTCTCCTCAACAAGGAACCGCTGACAAAGACCACGCTGTACAAGCGGTTGAAGGAGATCTACGATCCGCGTCCGGAAAAAATCATCTTCGTGAAGGGTGATCCAAAGTCGAAGTATTCCGAAGTCATCTACGCCATGGACATCGCGCGTGGAGCGGGTGTCAAAGTTATTGGCGTTTCGCCGAAGGATGCGCCGGCAAAATAGCTAAGAGCTACAGGGCTCCGGTAGGAGTACCAGGCAAAAGAGAGGGGCGGTGGAAGGGTATCGCCGCCTCTCTTTTTGCACATGCCCTCATAATTCTCCTGATCCTCTACCCAATCGCGCAGGAAAATTTCAAAGCACCGCCTGCCGAGGGTGGCGGAGGCCCGGGCCCGGCTGGCGGTGGTGGCGGTGGCTCAGGTGGTAACAGGTTACAATTCATAGCGTTAAAGACGCCGGCCCCTGACGCCATAGCTCAGGTTGTCACTCCAAAGCCGATAGTCGCACCGAAGCCGGTGCCACCCCCGCCAACGGTGGCGCCCATACCGCCACCCCTTGCGGCCACTCAGCCCGCCACGAGCACCACGGCGAGCGAAGGCACCGGAACGGGTAACGCCGGCACGGCCGGGGCAGGGCCCGGGAGCGGCGGAGGTATCGGTTCAGGTATCGGCACTGGCACGGGTAGCGCAAATGGTCCCGGCACGGGTGGCGGACCGGGCACGAACTATCCCCCGACGCCGACTCAATTCTTCCTTCCTCCGCTTCCAGCACCCTCGTCGCTGAAGGGGTATCACCTCATCGCGTACTTCGATGTGGACGAGAAGGGAAACGCGAAGTTGCTCGGATTCAATCAGTCGCGGGACGGAGGGTACAACCGGAAGCTTCGCGATGTGCTTCAGTCGCTGCGGTTCCGGCCAGGGGTCAGGGCTGACGGGACGCCCGTCCGTGATACGGTCGATATCCAGTTTATTTTCTAGCGGTCTCCAATTGTCACTTACGGGCGAGAGGCCTCATGGGCCACGAAGCCACGAAGAACACGAAGGGATTCATCTTCATCGACAATTCCAACCGCAGCGCAGCAACAATAATTTGGGAAACTACGGAAAGTCGTCCCGTCGTTAACCCCCAATCATTTCTTTCAGTCGCGTGAAAGCCCGAGCTCGGATGGACGATGCGGCGTTTCTTCGTGTTCTTCGTGGCTTCGTGGCCAATGAGACATCTGTCAGCCTTAAGTTCGGAGATCGTAACATCTGGATTTGCCCCCTTATAGATGGTAACTTCCGCGCGCTGAACACCGGGACGGTCGCCGGTGTCTCTACCCCTCCTGGAGACTGTAGATGAGCACGATGCCCGAGACCGGTGACGCTACAGCGTCAGCGGGCGGTTTTGTCAAAGCTCTTACACTGACGGACGCAACGATGCTCGTAGCCGGATCCATGATCGGCTCGGGCATCTTTATCGTCTCCGCTGATATATCGCGTACCGTCAACTCTCCGCTGTGGCTGATGCTCGCGTGGGTCGCCGCGGGCGTCATCACTCTTCTCGGCGCACTTTCGTACGGGGAGCTCGCGGCGATGTATCCTCGAGCGGGTGGCCAATACATTTTCCTTCGCGAATCCATGGGTCCCCTCATGGGTTTTTTGTATGGATGGACTCTCTTCATCGTCATTCAGACCGGAACGATCGCCGCCGTCGCCGTCGCATTCGGACGATTTCTCGGCGTCCTGTGGCCGGCGATAACGCCTGACAGATTCGGCTGGTTCCCGCAGATCGACATCAATACACCCGGCGGACTGATCGAAGCCGGGTTGACGCCGCAACGACTCATTGCGCTCGTCACTGTCTGGATACTCACCTGGATCAACCTTCGCGGCGTACGCGAAGGCAAGCTCGTTCAGACAACGTTGACGATCATCAAGACTGGCGCGCTCGCGCTGTTGATTCTTCTCGGCCTCACGATCGGCAGAAATGCCGAAGCGATCGCCGCCAACTTCGGCGCCGGGAATTTTGTCGGGCATGTTGACGTCACGTCGGCGTTCATGGTCGCGTTTGGGGCTTCTCTGGTTGGCTCCCTGTTCTCGAGCGATGCGTGGAACAACGTCACGTTCGCAGCAGCCGAAGTAAAAAATCCGCAGAGAAATCTTCCGCTCGCGCTCGTGATGGGGACGGGACTGGTGAGTCTGCTGTACATCCTGGCCAACGTTGCCTACCTGAACATTCTCCCGATGCACGGGACGAAGGACGCCGCGACAGTTATCGGACGCGGAATTCAGTTCGCAACGCAGGACCGAGTTGGAAGCGCGGCGGCAGAAATGATTTTCGGTGCAATCGGCGGAACCATCATGGCGACGGCGATTCTGATTTCGACGTTCGGCTGCAACAACGGGCTTATTCTGTCCGGTGCGCGCGTGTACTACGCGATGGCGAAGGACAAGCTGTTCTTCCGCAAGGCCGGGGAGCTGAACAAGAATCACGTTCCGGCAACCGCGCTGATTTTTCAGGCAGTCTGGACGAGCCTGCTGTGTCTTACAGGCACATACGGCCAGCTTCTCGACTATGTAATTTTCGCGGCGCTGATCTTCTATGCTCTGACCACGATCGGACTTTTCATTCTTCGCTCCAAGCTTCCCAACGCCGAGCGTCCGTATCGCGCGATTGGATATCCAGTGTTGCCGGGGCTTTACATTCTGCTCGCGTCGACGATCGCGGTAGTGCTTCTCATTTCCGAAAAGACGCGCGCGCAGGCGGTGTCTGGCCT
>JBDSBT010000055.1:0-4132 GCA_039921425.1 Gemmatimonadaceae bacterium
CGCGTGTTCGTTCGAGTCGCACCGGCGCCAGCTTCATCTCGAATGCGTAGCGCTCCGTGGCATAAGCATCCTCGATTTGAATGGGGCGACCGGTGTCGGTGTTGTAATAGTCTGTCTGCGCCGACACGCGCGATGCCAGCGAAGCAGAAAAAAACATTGAGAGCAACACACCTGCTCGGGCAATTTGCAATTTCATGAAAGCTGAGGGCTGGAGAAGTTGAGTTTCCTGGCACTGATTCTACGATGCATAAAATGTGCGACTGGTATTATACTCGCGAATGTCCCGAAAGGTTCTGTTCTCGCAATACAAGGGCAAACGAAACTGCACGCCGGGGAAGCCCGTACCAATATTCAGTGAGAATAACGTTCAGGATGAAACCATGATGACACCCATGATGACGCCTCGCCTCCGCACGTTCGCGCTTACTGCGCATGTAACCTCCTCGGTAGGGTGGCTCGGTGCGGTCGCCAGCTTCCTCGTCCTCGGCATCGCCGGGCTGACCAGCCACGATGCCGGAATTGTACGTGGCGCTTACCTCGCCATGAACCTCATCGGACAGTTCATCATCGTCCCGCTAAGCCTCGCTGCGTTGGTAACGGGTCTTGTCCAATCCCTGGGCACGCGGTGGGGTTTGTTCCGCTACTACTGGGTGTTGGTGAAATTCACACTGACAATCGGTGCGACCGTTCTTCTTCTTCTGCATCAGTTTACGGCGGTTGCCGGTGCGGCGAAACGCGTATCTGAAGCGGGCGCGGGGACCTTGCCGGACGTCGGGCGGCTGGGCACGCAGCTGGTCGGCGACGCGGCGCTCGCGGTGCTTGTTTTGCTCGTTGCCACGACACTGTCACTGTACAAGCCGTGGGGCAGAACCGCCTACGGCCTGCGGATACTCGAGAATTCGGGTGACGCCACGTCCGTAGCTGGTCCGTTCGCCGGCACGGGCAAAACGTATGCGCTTGTCGGGGGCGGCCTCGTTCTGCTTCTCGCGATACTTCACCTCACTGGCGTGGTTGGCGGTCAACACTGACCTGCAGCTACCGTTCCTTCCGATAGAAGAGAGCAGGAATCACCAGGAGAGTGAGCACTCTGCTGGTGATCATGGCCGACACCATCAGCTGAGCTACTGTCGGCAGGGCGCGAGTCGGTCTGGTTTCGGTTTGTCCACACGCACGCGATCGTTTCGATTGGCGACAGCCATCGCGACGTTTTCCACGAAGCTCGCGACGTTTGCCAGGCCCTCGTAGTTGATGTACTCCGGCTCGTCGATCACCTGGTGATAAGCGATGTGATAGCCGCGCGAAATGTACGCGATGGGAATGCCGGTTCGCGCATACATGTAGTGGTCGCTGCGGCAGTACCGGTTCTGCGGATGCCTCGGCGCGTCGAACGAGTAGTCGATCACATATGAGACTGGGCGCGATGCGTTGACGGAGTCAAGGACGTTGCCGAGGTCGGTGGACAGTCTTCGTGATCCGATCACCTGAAGGTTCCTCGGACCACCTCCGGGGAAATCAGCGGCGGTACCTCGTCCGACCATGTCCATATTGAGCTGGGCGACAATCGATTCGTGCGGAACCGTTGTGTGGTCGGTGAACCATGCGGACCCTAGCAAGCCGGCCTCTTCACCGGTGTGCCAAACGAGGAGAATCGACCGGCGCGGACGTTTTCCCGACGCGAGCGACTCGGCAATTTCGAGAAGTGCGACTGACCCGGACCCATCGTCATCCGCGCCGTTGTAGACCGAATCAAGGCGAGCCGGTCGAACACGGCGAAGACTGTCGAGAATTGAATGAAATGCGGTGAGCTGCGCCGGTGTCGGTGCGCCTGCGCGGGTTTGAGCACCCTCAGGGCGCATGACTGTGTTGAAGGCGAGCACCGAGTCGTGATCCACAGGGGTCGCAAGTATGGCGAGGTGGTCGCTGTGTGCGCCGATCGCCACGTATTCGTTCTTGAGGAGCGGATCGGATCCGCGGACGATTGCAATGACGTTGCGAACAGGAGCGTCAACGGGTCTTTCGACGAACCAGATGTTGCCGGTAACACCGCGTCCCATCGCGCCAGGGGAGAGCGAAGTAATCGGCGCTCCCATCATCAATTCCGCGACTGCCTTGGTCACGATGATCCCGATAGGTCGGACGACTTCCCGGGCACCGCCGGTAGACAATCCAGTTCCACGCGATCGAAGCCCGGTCGCGGCAGCGGGAGTCACAAGATCGAGAGCGGCGATGACAATTCCCGCCGCGCGTGGATATCGCGATACCGCGAGAGCCAACGGCGTGCTGTAGGTGCCCGTCGGTCTTCTATCTGATCCCAGTGGTGCGTCAAGCACGACGATCTTTCCTGCTGCGTCGTTCGCTGTCAGCGTGCTTAGCGAATCCCCGGCGCGTCCACCGTAGACAACTGAGAATGAGCCTTTGAGGACCGTTCCGGTCCGGACGCTATTGCTCGGACGATTAGGCGCGAACTCGCTGTAGAGAGCGAGTGTTCTTCCATCGACTGAAAGCGTTGACGCCGAATCCACAAAGCGACGCACCATCGGAATGACCTGGAAATACGTGCCGTTGTCGCCGCCGGGCTCCAGTCCAAGGCGACGCACCTCTCGCTCGAGAAGGTCTGTCATCTTGAAGTTGCCGATGCCGCCCGCGTCTCGACCCTTCATCGAATCATCTGCGATTTGATAGATCCGAAGCTTGGCGTCAGCTGCGGTTATCGAGCTCGAAGTCCTGGCCGGAGACAGCGAATAAACCGGACTGCACGCCGCGAAGACTGCGATGACGAAAGAAATGAACGACGTGGCGGGGACTGGGCGACGCGAATTAATTCTTTGCATGTGAATGACGAAGTGGCGGGGGCGACGGAGGAAATATGAGTTATCGCACCCCGGAACCGAAGACATCGAGTGCGCTTGACCGAGAGGAATGGTCACCTTATGGTGCCGCATGAGCGAATCAGCGCGGTCGGTAAAATCGATCAACATCTGGCGCAGCCTGAAAGGCCTTCCTCAGGACATCTGGGTGCTTGCCCTGGCATCGCTCATCAACCGCGTGGGAACGATGGTGCTGCCGTTCCTCGTTCTGTACCTCACTCGCGAGCTCGGCTTCAGCGCCGCGAACGCCGGTCTCGCACTGGGCATCTACGGCCTTGGTTCAATCATCGTATCGCCAGTTGCGGGCAGGCTCTGCGACATCACGGGACCGCTCCCGATCATGCGTGCGTCTCTGATTGCAACAGGCGTCCTCCTTTTCCTGTTTCCGTTCGTTCGAAGCTTTCCCGGTATCATCGCGATTACACTTGTTTGGGCGATCGTCACTGAGTGTTTCCGGCCGGCGACGCTAACGCTCGTGGCGCAGATCGCCGCACCGGAACAAAGAAAGCCGGCATACGCTCTCGTACGACTCGCCATCAATCTCGGCATGAGCATCGGCCCTGCTGCCGCGGGATTCCTGGCGGAGCGTTCGTTCCGCTGGATCTTCGTTGTCGATGGGGCAACGACGATCGCGGCTGGAATCGTGTTGATCGCGGTGCCGTTTGCGGTAACCCAAAGGTTTGCATCGGAGAAGGAGGCCAACGCCGCCGACCGCTCTTCAAGCGGAACAATCCTCGGCGATCACCGCTTGATGTTCTTTCTTGCCGCGATCTTCCTGATGGGCGTCGTGTTCTTTCAGCACGAAGGTCCGTTGTCGTTATTCCTCGTTCAGGATCTGAAGCTTTCACCGGCGTTCTATGGCGCGCTTTTCACGATCAACACATTGCTGATCGTGTTCATCGAGGTTCCGCTTAATGCGGCGACCGCTCATTGGCCGCATCGCCGCGCACTCGCGCTCGGAGCGTTTCTTTTCGCTGTGGGATCGGGCGCATTTGCGTTCGCGAGCGGTCCCGAGCTGATCATTGCCGGCATCGTTGTGTGGACATTTGGCGAAATGATGCTCTTTCCACAGGCGTCGGCATACGTTGCCGAAATCGCTCCGGCGAGTCGGCGTGGAGCATACATGGGAGCATATTCGCTCGCGTTCAATTTTTCGTTCGCGGTTGCACCCTGGGCAGGTACGGTTGCATTTGATCGATACGGCGCGCGGGTATTGTGGATCGGCGTATTCATCGTCGGTGCCGTATCCGCCGCCATGATGACTC
>JBDSBT010000056.1:0-9296 GCA_039921425.1 Gemmatimonadaceae bacterium
GGTCACATTCCGCTTGCAGCCGGCGTGGCGTGGGCGATCAAGTATCGAAAGGGCGATCAGGTTTGCGTGTGTTTCTTCGGTGAAGCAGCGGTGAACATCGGCGCCTTCCACGAAGCACTGAACATGGCTGCGTTGTGGAACCTGCCGGCAGTTTTCGTAATCGAGAACAATCGCTACGGCATGGGCACGGAGATTTCGCGCTCCACGGCTAACGAAGACGTGAAGGCACGCGCCGCCGCGTATCGAATGCACGGCGAGTCGGTTGACGCCCAGGACGTGTTCGCCGTTCGCGACGCGATGGGACGAGCCGTCGCAAAGGCGAGAGAAGACGGAACGCCGACGCTGATCGAGATGCGCACGTATCGCTTCATGGGTCACTCCATGTCCGATGCGGCGAGCGGAACCTATCGGTCGAAGGAAGAGCTCGAAGAGAACATGAAGCGCGATCCGATCGTGCTTCTGCACGACGTCATGCGCGCAAACAACGAGCTTAGTGAGGGCGAATTCTCGAAACTCGACGAAGAGCAGAAAGCCATGTGTCAGGATGCATGGGATTTTGCTGATGCGAGCGCCGAGCCGCCGCTCGAGAATCTCTACACCGACGTTCTGGTGGAGACGACTAGCTGATGGCCGTGCTCACTTTTAGAGAAGCCCTGACGCAGGCGCTTCGCGAAGAGCTGACACGGGACGAGTCGGTGTTCCTGATGGGCGAAGAAGTCGCGCAATACAACGGCGCATACAAGGTGTCGAAGGGATTGCTCGACGAATTCGGCCCGATGCGAATTGTCGATACGCCTATCACCGAGCTTGGTTTCGCTGGACTCGGAGTTGGGTCGGCGATGGTTGGGCTCCGTCCGATCATCGAGTTCATGACGTGGAATTTCGCGCTGCTTGCACTCGACCAGGTGGTGAACGCCGCCGCCAAGATGCTGTATATGTCGGGCGGCCAGTTCAACATGCCGATGGTCTTTCGCGGTCCGAATGGGTCGGCGCTTCAGCTTTCTGCGCAACATTCGCAGGCGTGGGAAAGCTGGCTCGCACACATTCCCGGACTTAAAGTCATCACGCCCGGAACTCCGGCTGACGCAAAAGGCCTGTTGAAGTCAGCGATTCGCGACGACAATCCGGTCGTGTTCCTCGAAGGTGAGATGCTGTACAACACCAAGGGCGAAGTGCCAGATGGTGATCACATCGTTCCAATCGGCAAGGCCGATCTCAAGCGCGAAGGCGGTGATTGCACGATCGTCGCGCATGGCAAGATGGTTCTCGTCGCGCTTCAGGTTGCCGATACGCTCGCGAAGGAAAACATCGCTGTCGATGTCGTCGATCTGAGAACCATTCGCCCCATGGACGTTGAAGCGATCTCGACCTCGGTTCAGAAAACGAATCGCGCCGTCGTGCTAGAAGAAGGTTGGGAGATCTGCGGAGTTGGCGCCCAGGTTGTCGACTTCATTCAGCGTGAATGTTTCGACGATCTCGATGCTCCAGTTATCCGCGTGCATCAGGCGGAGACGCCGATGCCTTATGCAAAGAATCTCGAGAAAGCCGCGAAGCCCGATGCAGCAAAAGCCATCGCAGCGATCAAGAAAGTCATGTACCTCGGCTAAAGACTATGGCGACCAAGGTTGTGATGGAGGCGCTCTCACCGACAATGGAAGAGGGCCGCCTAGTCAAATGGCTCAAGAACGAAGGCGACGCCGTAAAATCCGGCGACGTGCTCGCTGAAGTCGAGACTGACAAGGCAGTAATGGAGTTGGTTGCCCGCGGCGATGGGATCCTCAAGAAGCGCATCGGGAACGAGGGTGACGCGTCGCCGGTTGGAACGCTGCTCGCGGTGATTGGCGCGGCGGATGAGAATATCGACGCGCTTATCGCCGGAGCCGGAACGTCTTCACCAGCACCTGCCGAGGCCGCTCCTGGCGCAGCCCAGGAAGAAGGCAACGCCGCTCCTGCCCCTGGTTCCGCTCCTGCCCCTGGTTCCGCTCCAGTCCCAGCTTCGCAGGGAGCCGAAGCCGTTCAACAGCCTGCCGCGGCCCGAACGCCAGCGGCACCGGCGATGCCTCAGCCGCCACTTCCTCCGTCGGGATCCGGATTCGGAGCGCCGGGGTCTTCCACTCCGTCTGCTGGCGCACCCCCGCAGGACGGAAAAAGAAGTCGCTCTTCACCGCTCGCCCGCCGTCTCGCATCAGAACGCGGCATCGAGCTCTCGCAGATTCACGGCTCGGGCCCGGGCGGACGCATTGTCAAGAAAGACGTCGAGTCTGCCGTCGTTGCTCCAGCATCTGCTCAGCGCGCAGCCGCGCAGCCGAAGAAAGCGCCGCGCTTCATCACTCGCGACGGCGACTATCAGGACATTCCGAATACTCAGATCAGGAAGACGATCGCGCGTCGTCTCGCAGAGTCGATCGGTCCGGTTCCGACTTACTATCTCACGGCGGAGTTCGACGCCGGTCGCGCGGCCGACATGCGCGCCCAGCTGAAAGAGCTCGGCGACGACTACAAGGTCAGCTTCAACGACATCGTGATCAAAGCTGTCGCCAACGCCTTGTCGGAGCATCCCGAAGTCAACGCATGGTGGATGGGCAATCATATTCGCCACTTCAACCGTGTGCACGTGGCAATGGCAGTCGCGATTCCGGACGGGCTGATCACTCCCGTGATTTTTGACGCCGACAGAAAAGGACTCGGTGAGATCGCGGCCGAGGCTCGCGATCTCGCGGGCAAGGCAAAAAGCAGAAAGCTGACCCCTGAGCAGTACACCGGGTCAACGTTCTCGGTATCGAATCTCGGAATGTTGGGCATAGATGAGTTCACGGCGATAATCAATCCGCCCGAGGCGGGTATCCTTGCCGTGGGTGCAGTCGAGCCGAAGCCGGTTGTCGAGGATGGTGCTGTTGTCGTTCGGCAGAGAATGCGAGTTACGATGAGCTGCGATCATCGCGTCATCGACGGAGCGACAGGAGCGAGGTTTCTCCAGACAGTGAAGCGCAATTTCGAGAATCCGCTTCTTCTTGTGATTTAGCAGTCAGCAGTCAGCCGTCAGCAGTCAGCAGTCAGCAGTCAGCAGGTAGTTGAAGTCATCAACCGAAACAACTGGTAAGAATTCAATGGCAAGCTTTGATGTGATCTTCATTGGCGGTGGACCAGCCGGCTACGTCGGCGCGATTCGCGCGGCGCAACTCGGCATGACAGTCGCCGTCATCGAGCGCGAAGCGCTGGGCGGAACGTGCGTGCTCTGGGGATGCATTCCGGCGAAAGCACTTCTTGAATCCGCGTCTATCGCGCAGAAGGTGAAAAAGGCCGCGGAGTTCGGCGTCAACGTCGGCGAGACGAGCTTTGACTACGGCGTCGCGATGAAGCGCTCGCGTGCAATCAGCACACAAAACTCTAAGGGCGTCGAATTTCTCTTCAAGAAGCACAAGGTCACGTACATCAAGGGCACCGCGAAGCTCGCCGGCAAGAACGCAGTCATCGTAAAGGGTGCCGACGGACAAGAAGAACAACACGATGCTAAAAAGGGTGTCATTATCGCGACTGGATCCCGTGTGAAGGGCCTGCCGCAGGCCGGTCTCGAGCTCAACAAGACAACAGTTCTCTCCTCAGACGAAGTCCTGGTCCTCCAGAGCGCGCCGAAAACGATGGCAATCGTCGGCGCCGGCGCTGTCGGCTGCGAATTCGCCGATGTCTTCAACGCATTTGGCACTCGGGTCACGCTTATAGACGTCGCACCGGGAATACTTCCACTTGAGGATTCCGATTGCTCGGCCGAATTGACCAAGGCGTTCAAGAAGAGAAAAATCGACGTCATCGCCGGCGCGAAGATTGGCAAAGTTAAACTCGGGAAGGATTCCGTCAGCATGACAATCGATGTCGCCGGAAAATCGCAAACGCTCGAAGTCGAGAAGGTGCTCGTCGCCGCGGGGCGCGCTCCGAACATCGAGGAAATTGGCCTCAAGGAAAATGGCGTGCAGCTTACCGACCGCGGCTTCATCAAGATCAACGACAAGATGGAGACGTCCGCGAAAGGGATTTACGCAATCGGGGATGTTGCCGGCCCGCCGATGCTCGCGCACAAAGGATCGCGCGAAGGTGTTGTCGTGGCAGAGCTGCTCGCGGGTAAATCGGGGCACCTCGTCAACTACGCGAACATTCCAAATGCAACGTACTGCCATCCAGAAGTAGCGTCGGTTGGTCTTACGGAAGCGCAGTGCAAGGAAAAAAAGCTTGACTACAAGGTGGGGAAGTTTCCCTTCTCCGCGAACGGACGGGCCCGTACGTCGGGTGAAACTGAAGGTTTCGTGAAGATCATCCGCGATTCGAAGTACGGCGAGATCCTCGGCGCGCACATCATTGGCTCGCACGCGACGGAGCTGCTACACGAAATCGTCGTAGCAAGAGAGAACGAGTTCACGGTCGAGGAAATCGATCTCGCGGTACACGCTCATCCCACGCTGTCAGAAGCAGTCGCTGAAGCGTGTCTCGACTCTCTCGGGAAAGTTATTCACGCATGAGACCCAGTCGTGACTGACAATCCGGCCGCCCGTGAGCTGTGGATTGTTCGTCTTGGGCGTATGGGTTACGCTGAAGCGCTCGAGCTCCAGCGGTCGTTTGCTCGAGACAGAATCGCGGGCGCGATTCCTGAGGACATACTGCTTCTCGTCGAGCATCCGCCGGTTGTCACACTTGGCCGCTCCACCAAACAGAAGAACGTCATCTCGAGTCCCGAACTTCTAGCATTGAAGGGGGTCGAGCTTTTTGAAGTTGAGCGCGGCGGCGACGTGACGTTTCATGGACTCGGTCAGCTCGTTGGCTATCCCATCATCGACCTGAAGCGGCACAGGCAGGACCTGCATTGGTTTCTCCGGCAAGTCGAAGGCGCGTTAATTCAGACGCTGGCCGAGTACGACATTCCCGGCGAAGCGAGCACCGGCTTTACCGGCGTGTGGACCAACGGTCGCAAGATCGCGTCTATCGGCGTCCACGCGCGTGACTGGGTCACCTGGCACGGGTTTGCGCTTAACGTCACCACGGATCTTTCGTATTTCGATCTCATCGTGCCATGCGGAATTGATGGCGTGATGATGACATCAATCGAGAGAGAGATGAAATCACGAGGCAGCATCAAGACTCCGTTGTTCGACGCGGTTGGCATAGCAACGGCCGACGCCTTCGGGGAGGCGTTCGCTCTGAGTCCAGTCGAGGTGGCGGCTGACGACGCGCGGCTATCGAGGTTGGCCGTTAAGCCTATTTGATTGCCTTTGCGGCGATTCCCATTGCCTCCGCAATTCTCACAAAGTCAGGCCTCTCAATCGAAAAAAGCCCCCGCCGAAACGGGTAGCCCCAGCGCTTTTTGTCGATGATGAAATCGAGTCGTTCGAGCAGGGGCGGAATCGGCGCCTCGTGAGCGGAAATGAAGTTGACCTTCCGGCGCCATGGGTGGAACGTGGCAGTCATTTCGGCCTGGTAAGGCTCGTCGTCAGTGATCCGACCCATCGCAGTGAACGATTGAAGCGGGTCTCCACCTTTAAGTGCCGTGCGCGGCGAATAGAATACGAGATAGTCGCCATTGGCGAGCCGCTTGAGTCCACTGTTTTTTCCATGTCCCGCCTGCGTGAAGCTGCCGGCGACGCCGAGGCTGACGTGATCGCGCGACACCGTATTGATCCAGTATCGGTGAGGTTTGGTTGGCATATGGAGAATATCTCGATGTGGGCAGCGCGCTACCAGCTGCCGGCTACCCGCTACCCCGCTACCCGCTACCGCTCTTATCAAAGTTTTCCGCCCTACACCATGCCGTCCCCGCCCTTCCCGGTAGCTGTAGTGCATGCCTTGCGGTCTTCGGCTCTTTTTCGGTAACGGGTCTATATTGATTCGATGAGCGAAGTCCCCTCCCCCCGCGTGTATCCGGCTCGCGATCGCGTCATTCCCGACGCCGCTCCACGCGATTTGGCGGCCGAGCTGAATCCGGAGCAGGCTGCGGCAGCCACGCACGGGGATGGGCCGCTTCTAATCATTGCCGGAGCGGGAACTGGAAAGACGCGAACTCTCGTCTATCGAGTCGCTCATCTGATCGAACGGGGAGTGCGACCCGAGCGCATCCTTCTCCTCACGTTCACTCGACGAGCTGCACAGGAAATGCTCAATCGCTCCGAGCGCCTGGTCGGCGCAACGAGCAAGAAAGTCCACGGCGGAACGTTCCACGCAACTGCCCACCGCCTGCTGAGGCGATTCGGCTCTGCTGCCGGACTAGCGAAAGATTTCACGATCATGGACCAGGGCGATTCCTCGGACCTGATGCAACTGTCCCGCTCCCACCTCGGCTATGCGCAAAAATCCAAGCGCTTTCCGAAGAAGGAGACGCTTCAGTACGTCTACTCGCGCCACATCAACACCAGCATTCCGGTGGAAGAGATCCTCCGCGACGGCTATCCGCAGTTCGTCGACTACCTGGAGGATTTCAGCAAGGTCTTCGCCGACTACACCGACAGAAAACAGCAGCGGAACCTCGTCGATTACGACGACCTGCTGTTGTTCTGGGCGCTGATGCTCGAAGCATCGCCCGAACTCGCCACGAAAATAGCCGGGCTCTACGACCACGTTCTCGTGGACGAATACCAGGACACCAACATCCTGCAGGCGCGCATCCTGAAGGGAATGTGCCGCACTCATTCGAACATCTCCGTCGTCGGCGACGACGCGCAGAGCATCTACTCGTTCCGCGGGGCGAACTTCCGGAATATCCTCGGATTTCCCAGGCAGTTCGAGAACACGCGAATCGTGACTCTGGAACAGAACTATCGCTCCACCCCGCCCATCCTCGAGGTGACGAACACTCTTATCTCGCGAGCGACTGAACGCTTCACGAAGAATCTCTGGACGGAACGCGGCGGCGGCGAGCCACCCTGGCTCGTTGCAGCGCATGACGAGCAACAGCAAACGCAGTTCGTTGTCGACAGAATTCTCGAGCTGCACGAAGAAGGCATTCCGCTCAAAGAGATCGCCGTCCTCTTTCGCGCCGGCTATATGTCAGCCGATCTCGAGATCGAGCTCACCAACCGCAAGATCCCATTCGAGAAATGGGGTGGCCTCAAGTTCCTCGAGGCCGCGCACGTAAAGGACGTGCTTGCCTTTCTTCGCATCCTCGAGAACCCCCGCGACGAAGTCAGCTGGTATCGGATTCTTCTTCTCCTGCCCGGCATCGGCGACGCAACTGCGCGCTCTGCGATCGATATGATGGCTAAGGCAGCGTGGGAATCGGCGGCGTTCGGCCGGTATGTCGCGCCACCGAGAGCGCGCACCGCACACGCCGCGCTGGTAAAGCTTCTCGACGAGCTTCAGTCGGGCCCCTCCGCTGACGAAGCGAAAGTCGCCGCCGATATCGCACGCGTTCGCATGCTCTACGACAGCATTCTTCGTGAAAAATACGATCACGCGGAGCCGCGCATCTCGGATCTCGACCAGCTTCAGGTCATAGCAGCTGGATACCCGGATCGTGCCGCTTTCCTGTCGGCACTGGCTCTCGAGCCCCCGCAGGCAAGTCAGGATCTCGCTGGGCCATCATCGAACGACGACAACGACTGCCTGGTGCTGAGCACCGCGCATTCGGCGAAGGGAAAAGAATGGGATGCGGTTTTCCTTATCTGGGCGGTCGATGGCTGGTTCCCGTCAGCCCGCGCGCTCGGCGACGATGAAGAGACAGATGAAGAGCGGCGCCTCATGTACGTCGCGATGACGCGCGCGAAGAACTACCTAAGCGTCACGTATCCGCTCAACGCGTATTCGACCAGACGCGGAGCGGATTACTCTCTCGACCAGCTGTCACGATTCATCGATCGGGGCGTGCGGCAGAAGATGGAGAGAATCGCCGTTGGCGCCCCGCCAGCGCCGAAAGCGGGTGAGGCACCACTTGGGCCAATGCTCGACCTGCGCGCCCTTTTAAGAGGTCGTTTCGGGGGCTGATGGCGCGGTTCCGGCGAGCCACCGCCTGAGGCCCTCGTAGGGATCGGCTTTGTTCGCTTTTGCCAGCGAAATGATGCGGCCAATCGTCACCTTGAGATTCTTTCCCTCGCGCGCGTAGACCTGATCGAAGAGATCGAGATTCTTCGCGTACACGCGCCTCGCCAGAAGTGAGGCATTGTCGAGCGGTACCCGCTGAGCATACACGGGCCCGATCGTTTGCAGGCGGGGCGCGATCTCGCTTACCAAGGCCCGCCGGGCGTCGACATAAACCGTGTCTCTCGCGGCAATCCGCGCCTCCCTGCTGTCCTTGTGCGACGCGTAGGCTGAATCAAGCGACTTCGCGAGGCGCGTCCAGAACTCACCCAGTATTTTTTCGTCTTCCCACTCGGCGTCGACTTTAGCCGCGGCGTTCAATTGCCCGCGCGACCTGAAGAACGCCGCGGCCCCGCGCGCACCGACGAAACTCGCAAACGATTCGTTGAACGCGGCCTGACCCGGCGCATAAAATGTGTTGTGCGTCGTTTCGTGAATTACTGTGTTCGCGAGATCGAGGCTGTCGATGGCCAGCGTCGTGCTCGTAAGTGGGTCATTGAAAAACCCGAGCGTGCTGAAGGCTGCCGACGGCCTCAGCGAGACATCGTAACCATCATCCCGAAACGATTTCGCCGCCGCTCTTGCCGCAGCGAAGTCGAAAAACCCCTTGTAGGGAACGCTCCCGACAATCGGGAACCACCAGGTGTACGCTTCGAGACGATCCCTGTACGCAGCAGATAGAACGAGCACCAGCGTGTCGTGGTCCAGCTTCGAGTACGTTGTGAAGCTGTCCCTGGTCTTGAGACGTATCGAGTCCTTCGCGTACTGCCGCGCGGCAAGCACGATCGCAAGCTTCCGCCTCACCACCGGGTCTGTTCGCCGGTCCGCCGCCAGTTTCGCAATCGGCTGGCGACGCGCCAGAATCCTGCCTTCCTCCCACGCTCCCCTGCTCAGATAACATGCAGTGGGAGTCAACGAGAGACCGACAATTGCGGCCGCAGCCAAACCGATCCAGACGCGACGAGGGCGAATCATATCACAAACTAATCCGGAGTCCGGCCTCTGCATAACGCGTCCGCCAACGCGTACCGCGCAAGAACCACAGACTCGTTTGCCCAAACGCTATCATGCCGCCTCCGCCATGCCTATTATGAATAGGTGTCCTTCGTCCACCTGCACTGCCATTCCGAATACTCCCTGCTCGACGGCGCCAATCGAATTGATGATCTGATTGCGCGGGCGAAGGAGTTCGAGCAGCCCGCGCTCGCGATCACCGATCACGGGAACTTGCACGCTGCCTGGGA
>JBDSBT010000057.1:0-11065 GCA_039921425.1 Gemmatimonadaceae bacterium
CAGCCATTGGGGCCAGGTAAAGGGGAAGTTCCGAGTCGATAGCAAACGGGAAGCGAGGCATCCCAAGAATGGTAACGGAGCTTCCAAGTGCTTGCAACATCGTGGTTTGACACTCGATACAGGCAACGATAACTTGCTTGGCAACCGCGCTGTCGCGGCGTCCAGCCAAGATGAGGCAATTGATGGAACTGCGCGAGTTTTTCTCTGAAGACGCAATCAAGCTCGAACTCGAAGGAACGACGAAGGACGACGTTCTGAAGGAGTTGATCGCCCTGCTCGGCCTCGATGACAAGTCCGAGGGCATGCTCTTCAAGATGCTCAAGCGCAGAGAGAACCTGGGTTCAACGGGCATCGGTCGCGGCATCGCGATTCCCCACTGCCGTTCGCTGGTCGTCTCCAAGTTGCGTGTTGCTTTCGGGCGCAAAAGTGACGGACTCGATTTTAAGGCGATCGATGAGAAGCCGGTAAACTTCTTCTTCCTGATTGTCGCGCCGCCGCTGGAAGTGTCGAATCAGTATCTGCCGGTGCTCGGGAAGATCGCGCAGTTCTCGAAAGAGACTGATGTGCCGGAGAGATTGTTTGCCTTGACGGAGCCATCTCAGTTCATGGCGTTGCTCGAAGAGAAAGGGGTCTGAGCACAGATAGCACAGATGTAAAAACCATGGCACAGATGCCTTCGCGTTCGTCTTACAGGACGTAACGTCGGATGCCTTTCGCGAACGGGAACGCGTTGAAGTTGATGAGAAGCCCTTTACGGAGATTTGCCAGGCGCATGTAGTTCAGCACTTGCGCCTCGTGCGCTTTCAGTAGCACCGACACGGCTTTCACTTCGACAAGCACTTCCCTCGCGACAATGATGTCGGCCCTGAACCCGCGCTCCATCCGCCTGCCCTGAAAAACAACCGGAAGAATCTGCTGCCGATCGACGGTCATCCCAAGACGTCGAAGCTCATCCGCAAGGCAGGTTTCGTAAACCGATTCCAGGAGCCTCGGGCCCATACCTTTGGAGACCGCGATTGCGGCGCCGATAATTTGAAAAGTGATCTCGTCTCGCCGATCCATCGCGAACTTTCGCGATGGCGTCGGCGATCAACGCCATCATCATATTTCATGCTGTGCTGAATCCCCGCAGTGTCCGTATTTCCGTATTTCCGTATTTCCGTATTTCCGTATTTCCGTATTTCCGTATTTCCGTATTTCCGTATTTCATCTGCGCCATGTCAGCTCCATCTGTGCCATCTGTGCAGTTATTCCCATTCGATCGTCGACGGAGGCTTCGACGAAACATCATAAACGACGCGATTAATCCCGGTAACATGATTGATGATCCGACTGGAAATTCTCCCGAGGACATCATACGGAAACGGATACCAGTCAGCAGTCATCCCATCAGTCGATGTCACTGCCCTAAGTCCCAGAACATTCTCGTATGTCCTCTCATCGCCCATCACTCCAACGCTCTGCACCGGCAGGAGAACTGCGAACGCCTGCCAGATCGTATCGTACAACCCGGCCTCACGAATTTCTTCCAGGTAGATGGCGTCGGCTTGTCGCAGCAGATCGAGCTTGGGCTTCGTGACGTCGCTGAGAATTCGAATCGCCAGGCCCGGCCCGGGAAATGGATGCCGCCCCACCATCTCCTCCGACAAACCGAGCTCGCGGCCGACACTCCGGACCTCATCCTTGAAGAGCTCTCGCAACGGCTCGATCAGCTTGAAGCGCATATCGGGCTTGAGGCCGCCCACATTATGATGCGTCTTGATGGTCACCGATGGCCCGCCAAACGGCGACGATGACTCGATCACATCCGGATATAGTGTACCCTGCACCAGGAACCTTGCGTCACGACCGGCATCGTCGGCTGCTTCCTCGAACACATCGATAAACGTGTGACCGATGATCGTGCGCTTCTTCTCAGGATCGGTCACGCCGGCTAGCGCGGAGAGAAATCTCTCCGCTGCGTCAATCGTCACCAGCTTGATTCCCATGTGTTGCCGGAACGTCTTTTCTACCTGCTCTCTCTCGCTCAAGCGCAGCAAGCCTGTATCGACGAAGATGCACGTCAGTTGCTCACCGATGGCGCGGTGAACCAATGCAGCGGCCACTGCGGAATCGACACCGCCTGACAATCCGCAGACGACGTGCGCATCTCCAACAGTGCTTGTAATCTTCGCCACTTCAGTTTCGATATATGCGCCCGTCGTCCAGCTAGGTTCGGCCCTGCAGACACCAAACAGGAAATTCGAAATGATCTCCCGGCCACGGGGGGTGTGAGCAACTTCTGGATGGAACTGCACGCAGTGAATGGGCTTTGATTCGTGCCGAAATGCGCTTACAGGATTTCCAGCGCTTGACGCCGTTGCGACATACCCGGCGGGCATTGACTCGATATGGTCCCCATGGCTCATCCAGGCCGCGAACACTGACTTCTCACCAAACCCGGCGAACAGGCCTTCGGTTTCGGTCACCTGAATTTCGGCTCGCCCATACTCGCGACGCCCGTCCCGCTTCACCTCTGCGCCTTCGAGAAAGGCCACGAGCTGCATTCCGTAGCAGATGCCGAGTATCGGGGCGATGTCCAGAAGCTCCTTTTCGGCGCGCGGCGCGCCGTCCGCATAAACCGAGTTTGGACCGCCGCTGAGAATGATTCCAGTCGGAGCCCAATCGCTAATCCATTCCAGATTTCTCGTCGGCGGCTGAATCTCGGAGTAGACCCGCGCCTCCCTTACCCGCCTCGCGATGAGTTGCGTGTACTGTGACCCGTAATCGAGAATGAGAATCCTGCTGCTCATATGGTGATGACTTCCACTTCCTTGGTCTCGAGGTCGAGAATCGCGCACGTACACTTGCCGTGCAGCCATCCGCACGCTTCGCCGGGATTCACGAGTAGCGTGTCACCGCGAGTGATCGTTTCCTGAACGTGAGTGAAGCCATGCACCACGAACTGGTGAGCGTCGATGGATCTCTTGTTTACCTCGCCAAGATCATGAACTATGAGAATACGCTTTCCTTGTACGTCGAAGCTGTGAGGCGACTCATACAGCTCCATTCCCATTCCGCGGGCTGCCACCGCCCGGAGCCCCTCCTGATCGCCGTCGTTTCGTCCAAAAATGCCCAGCAATGCCATGTCCGATGCGATGAATGGCTCGAGCGAAAACGGAGAGCAATGATCGCCGGCATGCATTACGAGCGTCACTCCCTTATCTCGCATTAACTGGAGAAGCTCCGTAATCGCAGGAACCCGGTCGTGTGTATCTGCCATCAAGCCTACTCTCATTTGTCGTCTCTCCACTGAGGAGCAAGCGTCTCGTTCCGGATCAGGTCAGGATACGTTTCCCGTTCGGCCACTACGCCAAACCGGCCGCCATCGACGATGACCTCGGCAACGCGCGGGCGCGAATTGTAGTTGGACGCCATCACGAATCCATAAGCGCCAGCCGAAAGCACGGCGACCAGCTCGCCAGGTTGCACGTCGTCAACTTCGCGATGCAATCCGAGAAAATCCCCGCTCTCGCAAACAGGTCCGACGATATCCGCGGTGATACGCCCTTCGGTTGTGTTCACCCCTTCGATTCGATGGTAGGCGTTGTAATGCGACGGTCGGATCAGGTCATTCATTCCGGCATCGACAATAACGAACTCCTTGCCACCGCTTCGCTTTCTGTAAAGGACGCGGGTAAGCAGAATGCCCGCATTCCCAACCAGAAACCGGCCCGGCTCGACAATCACCTTAAGTCCGGTCGGCGCGACGATCCGCGTCACCACCGCGCCGAACTCTTCAACATCAATGGCATGTTCTGAATCGTACGACACCGCGAGGCCGCCGCCGATATCGAGATACTCGAGCTTGGCACCCTCCGCCTCGATTTCACTCCTCAGCTGGAGCAGCCTGCCAAGTCCGATCTCATAGGGCTCGAACTGGGAGATCTGCGAGCCCACGTGCATGTCGAGGCCAATGAGCGAGATGTTGGGCATCGCCAGGGCTCGCTTCGCAACGAGAAGAGTCTCGTCAAATGGAATGCCGAACTTCATGCCCTTAACACCTGTTCGCGTATACGGATGCGGGGTGTCGACCATCACCTCTGGATTCAAACGCAATGCTACAGGCGCCCTCTTTCCAAGTCGACCGGCAATGTCGTTCAGAAGGCAGAGCTCTTCGTCAGACTCAACGTTTATCATCAGTACGCCGAGCGTGAGGGCTTCGGTCATCTCGCCCTCCGTTTTCCCCACGCCACTGAAGACTATGTCCCCGCCCTTGAAACCCGCCGCCTCGGCGCGATACATCTCACCGCCGGAAACGATGTCGACACCGGATCCGAGCGCGCGGAGCTCACTGAGGATGGCGAGATTCGAATTTGCCTTTACGCTGTAGTGCAGCCGATGAGGGACGCCGGAGAGTGCCTTACCCAACTTCCGATATTGTAAACGAATCGCGGCCAGGCTGTAGACGTAGACAGGCGTGCCGACCGCACTGGCGATCGCGTCGAGCGACACTCCATCGCATGACAGAGTACGGTCCGACCTGACGAAGCCTGGCTCATCTTCCCCCGGTGTTGCCTGTGCCGGGCTAGGTGCATCCGTGTCCTCGCTGACCGTACTCAATATGCCTTCGCCCAGAGTGCCTCAACCACAGACTTCGCACCACACTTCAGGCAGGTTGTCGGCGCAGCGGCTGAGCGAAACTCTTCGTCTGGCAACACGCGAATCGTGGCCTTCGTCTCCTCCTTGATATCCTGCTCGCACTGCGGGCTGCCGCAGAAACCGGCATACACAAAGCCGCCCTTGCCTTCCATCAGCGTCTTGAAGTCATCGTACGAGATGCCACCGCGCACGCTGTTGGCTTCACGTCGCTCGAATGCATCGACGCGCATGTCCGTCTGAATAATACTGAGCAGATCGGCAACGTCTTCGCCAATCGAATCGAGAGTGACGGTGCGTTTGACGCGATTGTCCCTGCGGACCAGGACGCACTGATTGGCGTCAAGATCACGCGGACCGAATTCCAGGCGCAATGGAATACCGCGAAGCTCCCATTCGTAGTATTTGGCGCCCGGCTTGATGCCTTCGCGGTTGTCGAGGTGAACGCGGAGCTTGCCCGTCTTGCGGCGCTCCCAACCGGACAGCGTCTGAGAAATCTGGGCCGCCGCCTCCATCACCCGCACCTTGTCTTCGTCGGTTTTCCAGATTGGAACGATGACGAGCTCGATTGGAGCGAGCAGCGGTGGAATCCGAAGGCCGTTGTCATCGCCGTGCGTCATGACGAGTCCACCGATCATTCGAGTGGACACGCCCCAGCTCGTATTCCATGCGAAAGCGACGTCACCGCCTTCGGTCTGGAACTTGAGGTCAAATGCTTTCGCGAAATTCTGACCGAGATTGTGCGAGGTTCCGGCCTGGAGCGCCTTATTGTCCTGCATCATCGCTTCGCATGAGTATGTACGAAGCGCGCCCGCGAACTTCTCGGAATCGGTCTTGATGCCCGTAATGACGGGCATTGCCATCCAACCTTCCATGAAGTCGCGGTACACGTTCAACATCTTGCGCGTCTCTTCCTCGGCCTCAACTTCGGTCGCGTGCGCTGTGTGCCCTTCCTGCCAGAGAAACTCGAGCGTTCGAAGGAACAACCGCGTCCGCATCTCCCAACGGACTACGTTGGCCCACTGGTTGATCAGCAGCGGAAGATCGCGGTAGCTCTGTACCCACTTCGCGAACATCGCGTAGATGATCGTTTCCGAAGTGGGACGAATTATCAGCGGCTCATCGAGCTTCTTGCCGCCACCGTGAGTAACGACGGCGGTTTCAGGCGCGAAGCCTTCGACGTGCTCGGCCTCCTTGCGCATAAAGCTTTCAGGAATCAGAAGCGGGAAATATGCGTTCTCATGACCTGTTTCCTTGAATTGCGAATCGAGCTGACGCTGCATGCGTTCCCAGATGCCGTACCCCCGCGGCCGAATCACCATGCATCCGCGCACTGGTGAATAGTCAGCGAGCTCCGCCCGCAGGACAGTCTCGTTGTACCACGCGCTGAAATCGTCAGCACGCTTGGTCAGCTTCTTGTCGTCAGCCATTTCGTTTCTACAGTGAATTGATGAACTCAGTGAGCTGCAACGATCGCTCACTGCCGGACTGCAGGTCCTTCACCGTTATTTCTCCTGCCGCAAACCGATCATGCTTGAGCAATACCGCGTGACTCGCACCGGCGGCGCTCGCCGATTTCAGCTGTCGGCTCAACTGCTGAGGCTTTAGCGAATACTCGACACTCCGGTCGCGCTTTCGGAGCTCGGCCGCGACGGACATCACCTGAGATGTTAGAGTTTCGTCCTCGCCCGCCACCCAATAATCCGTGCGTGCCGGCGTCTCGGGAACCATCCCCCGGCCTCGCAGCAACTCGCCGACGACTACGTCACCCATACCGAAGCCAAGAGCTGGCAGGTCAACGCCGCCGAGTGTTTGGAGCAGTGTGTCATATCGGCCGCCGCCGCAGATCGCCCGATACTCACCCGCCGTGTCGAAGAGTTCGAAGACAATGCCGGTGTAATAGGCGAGGCCGCGGACGATCGACAAATCGAGCTGCACCCAGGCTGCAACTCCCAGGGCCTCGAGGTAGACCAGATATTCCTTCATTCGATCGACGTGCTCACCTACTGCTGGCAGCAACCCATACTTGGCAGACAGGTCATCGATGCTAGCGATTCCCAGAAACTCATCGATCGCATCCGCGACTGTCGTTGATCCTACTGCCTTCTCGAGTTTCTCGCGCGACACCTGAACGGGTTCCCTGCCTCGCTTATCGATTACCGCGTACACAGCAGAAAGCGAATTGTCCGATGCTCCCGCATTTCGGATGAGCGCTTGCAGGAGTCTCCGATCGGACACACGTGCCTTGACGTCGTTCGAAGTGAGGCCGAATTCACCCATGATGTCGAGCGCGATCGCCAGGAGCTCCGCGTCGGCTGTGACGCCCGCCTCGCCAACGATGTCGGCGTTGAGCTGAAAATGCTCTCTCAAGCGGCCCTTCTGCTGCCGCTCGTAACGGAAGAGTTGTGGAATCGAAAACCAGCGAACCGGTTTTCTGAGAGCGTTCGCGCGTGCCGCGACCATTCGCGCAAGTGTTGGCGTCATCTCTGGACGCATCGCTACTTCGCGGTGTCCCTTGTCGAAGAACGAGTAGAGCTGGCCGACGAGCTCATCGCCACTTTTCTTTCTATACAGGTCGAGTGGCTCGAGGGGGGGCCCGTCATACTCAGAAAACGCGTAACGCCGGAGAACCCGGCGCCACACGCCCATGATATATGCGCGTTCCGCAAACTGTTCGGGATAGAAGTCTCTGAACCCCGGTAAAGCTCCCTGAGCCATTGCTCAAACCTACGTCCTACATTGACTTAGCGGCAAGCAGTTAAAGCATCGGGTACGAGGTTTTTCCGACCTTTCAGATGGCTGTTTCGCCCAATGCGACAAGCGCGTCACCAACGGTGTGAAACGAGCCGGTGATGACGACAGTTCCATCGGTTCTGTTTCCTGCCATTACCGCATTGACGAAATCGCGATCGATCCTGGCGTTGATTCCGTGCTCGATTGCAAACGAAAGCGCGGCGTCGGGGCTCCATGCGCGGTTGGCAGGGGCTGTCGGGGGCGCGACGAGCACAACCTCATCGACGCACTTCGACAGAACTGTCATCATCGAACTCCAGTCCTTGTCTGCGAGCACAGCGAGTACTGCGGTGACTGGCCGCTTCAATGAAAGCTGCTCGATAGTTGCGACGAGGGACTGCATTCCGTCGGGATTGTGAGCAACGTCGAGCACGTAATTACGCAAAATCTGGAAACGGCCGGGAAGGCGCACCTCGGGGAGTACATCCGCCGCGTCCTTGAGCGAGACTGCCCACGGCCCTTGCGCGGCCTTCAACATTGCCAGAGCGACAGCGGCGTTGTCCGCCTGCGCAGCTCCAATCAGTGATGTTCTCATCTGCACAGACTCGTCGCCGTGCTGCATGGTGAACCAGGTACCGGTCTTTCTGATGAAAATATCTCGGGGACGATACAGGCGAGTGGCATCGATCACAGCCTCGACTCCTGACTCTACACCCGTCTTGTAGATGGCAACCCGCGCCTCAGTGGACATTGGTCCAATCACGGAAGGCGTGTTGGGCTTGAAGATTCCTGCTTTTTCGCCCGCGATCGACTCGATCGTGTTGCCGAGGAACTCGGTGTGGTCGATGGATATCGATGTGATGCCGGAAGCGATCGGACGTATCACATTCGTTGAATCGAGTCGCCCGCCAAGACCCGCTTCAATTACCGCTACATCGACCCGCGACTTTGCGAAATAATCGAACGCCATTGCGGTGGTTATTTCGAAGAACGTCGCGCCCATCGCTTCGGCCTGTTGGGACCACTTTGCGAGAAAGTCGACGACGTACCGCTCATCGACCATCTCGTCGTTGACGACGATGCGCTCGCGAAAGTCAATCAGGTGCGGGGACGTATACCGCCCGACCCGAAACCCTTTAGACCGAAGGAGCGCGTACAGCGTGGCGACGACGCTTCCCTTTCCGTTCGTCCCGGCAACGTGGAAGGTCTTCAGTCGATTGTGAGGATTTCCAATGAGCTGAAGAAAATCGACAGTGCGCTGGAGGCCGAACTTCGAGGTCGCTCCGGTTCGCGCAAAGAGCGCGTCGAGAGCCTCTCTGTACGCGCTCAGGCCGCGGTCCACCCCGTGGCCGCGGGCTTGCCACTCATGTGTCTCAGAAGCTGACCCACTGTTTGCTTCAGATCCTTGCGGTGGACGACGAGATCTACCATTCCGTGCTCGAGGAGAAATTCGGACGTCTGGAAGCCTTCGGGCAGGTCCTGTCCGATGGTCTGCTTGATTACCCGAGGACCGGCGAATCCGATGACTGCGCCCGGCTCCGCGAGGATTGCATCGCCAAGCATCGCGTAGCTGGCGCTGACACCACCTGTCGTCGGGTTGGTGAGAATCGACACGTACGGAATACGGCGCTCTGCGAGTTGAGACAGAATCGCGGCCGCTTTTGCCATCTGCATTAGACTCAGCACGCCTTCCTGCATGCGCGCGCCGCCGGATGATGAAATCAGGATGAACGCGAATTTCCTCTCGAGCGCCTTTTGACCGAGTCGCGCGATTTTCTCGCCCACCACCGACCCCATGGAGCCGCCCATAAATGCGAAATCCATGACGCCGAGGCAAACCGGGAGGCCGAGCAGCTGCCCTGTGAAAGTGAGAATCGCGTCGCCTTCGCCCGACTTCGCGAGAGCCTTCGCCAGCCGTGCGGGGTACTCAGGAAACCCAAGCGGGTCGGTAGAGCGAATCTCGGTCTCGGTCTCCTCTGTGGTCCCGTCGTCGAGGAGGATGTTGACGTAGTCAATTGCCCGAATGCGACGATGATGCTCGCAGTCTGGGCAGACATTGAGGTTGCGAATGAATTTCTCGCGAATGTCAGTGTGCCCGCACTGCTCACACTTCTCCCACGCATCCGCTGGAATTTCTAGCCGCTCGCGACGAGGAGTGCGGGGCTTCTTTTCTTTCCGGAACCAGGCCATTTGTCGAAATCTGACTTGGGAGGGGGGCGGGAGCAACCATATCTGTCTACGGCTCATCTACCAACAGAACTACATAACGGCAAATAGTGGAGAACGGCGGGAGAGAAACCTTGTGAAGAAACGCGGGCGGCCGGCGGCAGCGAAGCGGGAGATCCCAATATCAGGATCCATCTTTGCTTTTGTTGATAACGACACTCAATCCGTCGTTCCGTAGTTACCAAAACACGGCGAGAAAATGTGGCGGCATGAACCTCTCGCAATTCTCTCAGATTTCTCCCGCCGTCCTCCTCAATTGGCCGTATGGTTTTTCCGAAGTTCCCTTGCTCGCTTGCTCTCCCAGGATCAGCTCGCCTTGAAAGCAGCCTTTCCCCTTCCCTCTCCGGAAATTCGCATCAGGACCCCGATCGCCAGCCAGCTCGCCAGCATGAATGATCCGCCGTAGCTGAAGAATGGAAGCGGGATTCCCGTGATCGGCATCAGGTTCAACGTCATACCGACATTCACGAGCACGTGCACAAACCAACTCGCCATCAAGCCGAACGCGACCAGCGAGCTGTACGAATCGTTTGCTCTTCCCGAGATCTGCGTGATGCGGAGGAACAGCACTAGGAAAAGAGTCAACGCCACAGTGACGCCGATGAATCCCATCTCTTCGCCAACGACGGCGAAGATGAAATCAGTGTGCTGTTCAGGGAGGAAGGCGAGACGTTTTTGAGTGCCGAGTGTGAAGCCCTGCCCGAAGACTCCGCCGGATCCGATTGCAATCTTCGACTGGATGACGTGATAACCGGACGCTTTGGGGTCAGCCGATGGATCGATGAACACCTTGAGGCGATTCTGCTGATACGGCTGAAGTTTCTCCCACAGGATTGGCGCGATGACCCCGGTCGCGATATTTGCAGCCAGGAGAACGATTCCCTCGATCAGATACGGACGGTAGTACAGAACCAGGGCGAGGAGGACGAGGAACCACGCCCCCCACATTCCGGTGCTGAACGACAACACCAGACTTACCACAGGGCTTGCGAGCAGAAGCAGCAGGGGCCAAGCAACTCCCGACCAATACAGCATTCCGAAGAATATCCCGATGAACACGATGCCGGTGCCAAGGTCTGGCTGCAGCATGATGATGACCCACGGAATTCCAACTATCAGCGCCGGTTGCCACAGATCCAGGAGAGACCTGGGTGGCTCTTTTCTCTTGGCGAGAATCAATGCCAGCATCAGGATCACTGTGAGCTTGGCCACCTCCGACGGCTGACCGATGCGAACACCTCCTATCGCCAACCAGCTCTTCGAGCTAGCTGCCGTTCCCGCTCCCTTTCCAACAATCAGTGTTGCCGCTAGCAGCAGGGTCGAGAGTATGTACGCAGGCAGCGTTACCCACTCGATAAATCGAACCGAAGACCGGCTGATCGCATACGCGCCGACAAGTCCGAATACCAGCCAAACCAGCTGCGACCGGTAGACATGCGCGACTGCTGTCGGAGTGTCTGTCTGCCCT
>JBDSBT010000058.1:0-4075 GCA_039921425.1 Gemmatimonadaceae bacterium
TCTGGTCGGGAGGCAACTCGCCCAGGATGCCCATTTTTTTCGACAGCGGATTGCCATAGTAGGCGACGATGCGCTTGCCAGGAAGGATCGAGCCGGGCAGGGGCGCCACGGTTTTCACCGGCCATCGAGTGTCCTTCATGCCCGAGCGAATAGCCGAAACGAGCGCGAGGCTGTCGCGCTTGTTGCGGCCGGGGACGGCGGGCACGGTAATCGGAGGACCCTTAACGGAGTCGGCCTTGGTCATAGGCTTGATCGTGGTCGAGTCAATCGCCATGACGGTGACGGGGTCGAGCGACGTGCCCATCGTTGTTGGAGGAGTTGCCAGCTGTGCGTCATGAGCGGCGCAGGCCGTTAGAAGCGCGAGACCGCAGAAGCCCCGGGCGAGAAGACTGGTGTTATGCATCGAGCGAAGCGTAGTGAGGGAAAAATTCTTCCGAAAACTAATTCCTTGAGGTGTTCCGGAGCGCAGACTCCGCCGGATTTCTGAGCCTACGCTACGCACGATTCACGCTAGGCCCGCTCGAAACGGAAAGGGAATCCCGCACAGCGGCAGAGAATACTTCCCGACATAAACGTCGGCTGCAAGGCTTCATCCTACGAGAGTGAATCGATTATCAGCTATCCTCCTGACTACCGTGGGCCTCATGACATGTGTCGCCGTCGCGGTGGCACAACTGCCTCATGCGGCCGCCACGCGCATCCCGGTCCGATCTGACAGCCGTCTGTGGCTCGAGGGAAGCTCAAACATTCGAGACTGGACGTGCCGAGCAACCGCTCTCGAGGCTTCGGTCGCCATCGATGCGTCTGGCGGCTCGGCCGCTCCGGGTTCGTCGCGCGAAGTCGTCAGAGGGGTATCTGTAAATGTGCCGGTCAGAATGCTCAAGTGCGGCGACCGTCACATGGAGGCCGAGATGTATTTAGCTCTCAAGTCTCCCAAGACGGCACCGGGTTACATCACGGCCGAAGCCGACCGAATTCCGCAGGGTGTGGTAGAAGGGAAGCTCGTCGAGGCGGAGGCAATGCTGACAATCGCCGGTGTTCGGAAGAACGTGAAGATGACGGTAACCAGCGACGTATTGCCCGACGGAACTCGCCGAGCGAGAGGAACCGTGCCGATTCTGATGACCGACTTCGGAATCAAGCCACCGCGTCCGTGGGGCGGAATTCTGCGCACGGCCGATAAGGTGCTAATTCAGTTCGAGATATTCATCGCCGGGCAGTCATGAAAGCCAGCCGCGTTTTACTCGGAACGGCCCTGATTGCCCACGGGCTTGCGCATGCTTCCTCAGGGATGTGGGCTAACGATATTGGCGGCCGTGCGCTTGTGACGGTTCTCTGGGAGCTTTCATCAACAGGCTTCATCGCCGCCGGAGCCGGCGTTCTTGGAGTTGCCGAATTTCGCAAGAGGTGGCGCTCACTGGTTGCCGTTGCATCTGCAGGATCGTTGCTGCTCCTCGGCCTATTCTCGCATCCGCTGTTTCTGGTGGGGATCGTCGCGGACGTGGTGGCCCTCGCAATCGCGGTCTTCAGCTGGTGGAATGTCGCGTCGATGGAGCCAGTACAGATCATGCCCCGATCGCTCCAGCGCCTATTCCTGGTGTTCGTGATTTACGTGGCGACGGTGATCGGTCTCAGGCCGTGGTACTCGTCATGGGGAACTACCAGGTCGGAACAGCAGATGGTCCTGATCGGAGATCCGCCTCTTGGGGAGTCGCACTATCGAATCGATCACGCAATAACGATCGATGCTCCGGTGGACTCCGTGTGGCCATGGCTCGTTCAGCTCGGGCAGGACAAGGCAGGATTCTATAGCTATGACTGGCTGGAGCGAGCGTTCGGCGCGGACATTCACAACGCGGACCGCGTGGTGGGGTCGTGGCAAAGTCTCCAGCCGGGCGATCTCATTCGCGTGGTCCAGCCCGGCTATCTCGGCGGATGGCTCGGCAAGGATGTGGGTTGGACGGTCACGCAAATAGAGCCGGGGCGCGCGATCGTGTTGAATGGGTGGGGTGCTTTCGTCATCGATCCGGTGAGTGCCAGGACGACCCGAATGCACATCAGAACAAGAGGTAGCGGCGTTCCGACGATTGCCGGAATTGCGATCACTCCGTTAAGCCTGCTCGTGTTCGAGCCTGCGCATTTCATCATGGAGCGAGGAATGCTTTTCGGAATTAAACGGCGCGCAGAAGGACGTCGCTGAGCTACCGGCATCGGATGTCCTGTGGGTGCTGTGAGCCAGGACATCGGGTGGGTGGAGAATCCCCTACACGGCCCCCTAGTTTTCCGCAGAAAAGTTCCTGACTAGTCCCGACAGAGCGCTTTGCCTCTCCGAGACATCGTTCACTCGTACCCGAACCCAAGAGAGAACGATGATGAAGAACCTTCTCAAAAATGCAATGGTAACCGGAGCGATTGCCGCGTTGACCGCAACGAGCGCGTCAGCCCAGATGGCACTTCCGGAAAATCTGACCCTCTCGAGCGCGAGCAAGGTTTGGTTTGACGGCACTTCGAACGTCAAATCCTTTTCCTGTTCCGCCGGAAAGCTGGATGTCGATGTCGCTTCCGACGCTGACGCGACTCCCGCGAAGCTCGTCAAGTCCGCATCGCTGGCGATCCCCGTCGCCCAGCTCGATTGCAAGAACGCCAAGATGAACGAGCACATGCGTAACGCGCTCAAGTCCGACAAGAATCCAAGGATCACCTGGAAGCTGTCGTCCTACACTGTCGACGGAAACGCTGTCGTGATGGCCGGCACGCTGACCATTGCTGGAAAGGAAAATCCGATCGAGCTGCGCGGCAGAGGTGCATACGCAAATGGGACGCTCACGCTCAAGGGAAGCAAAGCCCTGAAGATGACTGAATTCGGTGTAAAGCCGCCTTCCCTGATGTTTGGAACAATGAAAGTCGCCGATCCCGTAACCGTCTGGTACGAACTCGTTCTCAACCAGTAGTCGATAACACTCAAAGGAGAAAAAATGAGATCCCTCAGTATGAAGACCGTGATGGTGGCCGCACTGGCCGCATCGATGCCCGCAGTCGCGCTGGCGCAAACACCGGCTCCAAGTCTTGTTACGACGACGATCGCTGTACCTGTCGACGACAAGGCACCGCCGGTTGACACGTTGAAGTCGAATCTGACGAAGAATCCCGTCAGCTCTTTCATGCGCTCGGCGCCAAAGGTCCAGATCCAGCACCTTCGCCCGACTGACATGCGTGGAATCAACGTCTATGAGCCACCGAAGGACGAAGGCGCTGCCTACACCGGCTTCAAGCTCGATTGGGGCGCAGCTTTCACCCAGCAGTTTCAGGGTCTCGATCATTCGAATGCTGCTTCACCGCGGATGATTCCGGATGCGAACAAGGTGCTGTACGATGGCAACAAGCTGATCCAGGTGGGTCACGGCTTCAACAACGCCGAGGCAAACCTGTTCATGAATGCACAGGTCGCGAAGGGAATCCGAGTCGCGCTGACTTCGTATCTGTCGACGCGTCACCACAACGAAACGTGGGTCAAGGACGGCTATTTCCTCATCGATGCTTCGCCGATCGACGTTACGTTGCTCAACAACCTGATGAAGTATGTCACGCTCCGTGTTGGTCACTTTGAGGTCAACTACGGCGACGCTCACTTCCGTCGCACTGACGGCGGCAACGCGGTATACAATCCGCTCGTCGGCAACTACATCATGGATGCCTTCACGACTGAAATCGGCGGAGAGTTGTACGTCCGCAGAAATGGTTTCCTGGCAATGGCAGGAATGACCGCCGGCGAAGTTCGCGGACAAGTCGCCAAGCCGGCCCAGCGCGCACCGTCGTACCTTGGCAAGCTGGGATATGACAAGCAACTCACGCCGGCAGCCCGCGTTCGTCTTACGGGATCGCTATACCAGACGGCGAAATCGATAAACAACACGCTTTATAGCGGCGATCGCGCCGGATCGCGCTACTACGACGTTCTGGAGAACACAGCATCGAGCGAAACCGCACAGGCCTGGTCGGGCGCAATTCAGCCGGGAATGTCGAGCAAGATTCGCGCGCTTCAGCTGAACCCGTTCGTCAAGATCAACGGCTTCGA
>JBDSBT010000059.1:0-6962 GCA_039921425.1 Gemmatimonadaceae bacterium
GCCTTATACAATAGGATGTCAGCCGCCTGAAGGACGGGATAGTTGAGGAGGCCCGCCAGGATGCTTTCCTGTTTGGCAGATTTCTCCTTGAACTGCGTCTGGCGCTCGAGCTCGCCCAGTGGCGTGACCGTGTTGAATATCCACGCCAGCTCGGTATGTTCCGGCACTGCCGACTGGACGAACAACGTGCATACAGACGGGTCGATGCCGGCGGCAAGCAGCGAGATCGCCATGTCGCGCGTTCGCCGCCGGAGATCATCGGGTTCATACAGGCCGGTGATCGCATGATAGTCGACAATACAGAAGATCGATTCGTACTGCCGCTGCAGCGTCACCCAGTTCTTCACGGCACCGAGGTAGTTGCCAATGTGCAGCTCACCTGACGGCTGAATTCCGCTGAAGATCCGGGACTGTGACATTGGCCGAAGTTAACGAGTGAGAGGAATGCGTTGCAAGGAAATTCAGGCACTGCGGTGAATGGGGTTGCAACACATGAAGAGATTCTGGACGTGGCTGTGGAAGCGGCGCGTTCGGCCGCTCACATCATTCGAGAGGCATCGGCACACCTTGGCACCCTCCAATGGGAATCGAAGGGCGCCGCAGACTTCGTAACGGACGTCGATCGAGCGGCAGAGCGCGCGATCGAACGAATAGTTAGCGGCCGGTTTCCATTCGCCCAGGTAGTCGGCGAGGAGTTGTCGCCGGGGGCTCAGCTTTCGTCCCCCGGACTGACGTTTATCGCGGACCCGCTCGACGGCACCACCAATTTCCTGCACGGGTATCCGCAATATGCCGTCTCCATCGGCGCGCTACAGGATGGCGTGCTCGTTGCCGCGGTCGTCCTGAACGTCACGACAAGTGAGTGCTTCACGGCGATCGTCAATCAGGGCGCGAGGCTTAACGGCAAACCCATTCGCGTCTCCGTGCTTCCAGAACCGGCACACGCGCTTATCGGCACCGGCTTTCCGTTCAAACAGCAACACCTGCTGGAGCGATACGCGAGGCAATTCATTGCGGTGACCCGGGACACTGCCGGCATCCGAAGAGCCGGATCGGCCGCGCTCGATCTCGCCGACGTCGCGTGCGGACGCTTCGACGGTTTCTGGGAGCTGGACCTTGCACCGTGGGACATTTCCGCCGGCATCCTGCTCGTCCGTGAAGCAGGCGGAGTCGTCACCAACTTCGCCGGCGAGAATCGCGACGTATCCTCAGGTCCAGTCATTGCTGGCAACCCCGACACTCACCAATGGCTTTTGCGGACACTTCTCGCCGCTGACGACACCGACAATCCGAAATAATGAAACTGATCGAGTGTGTTCCGAATTTCTCCGAAGGTCGCCGCCTCCTGGTGGTCAACGCGATTCGCGGTGCCATAGCGTCGGTGCCCGGCGTTACAATTCTCGACTCGTCCTCAGACGAATCTCACAACCGTTCGGTGATAACGTTCGTCGCGCCGATCGAAACCGTTGTTGACGCAGCATTCGCCGGAATGAAAGAAGCAGCCGCGCACATCGACCTTCGCGAGCACCACGGAGAGCACCCGCGAATCGGTGCGACCGACGTTGTCCCGTTCGTCCCTCTCGAAGACGCCACGATGGACGACTGTGTTCAGCTCGCCCGCAATTTGGGCGAGCGCGTCGGGAAAGAGCTTGGCATTCCTGTCTTCCTTTACGAACGAGCCGCGTCTCGGTCAACACGCGCGAATCTCGCCGACGTTCGTCGAGGACAATTCGAAGGACTACGCGATGAGATCGGCACCAATCCCGACCGCGAGCCTGACTTCGGACCGAACAGGATCCACGAATCTGCGGGCGCTACGGCTATCGGTGCCCGCCCCTTCCTCGTCGCATACAACGTGTATCTCGGCCCAGCGACAAATCTCGAGCTTGCAAAGTCGATCGCGAGGCAGGTTCGTGAATCGTCCGGTGGATTCAAGGCGGTAAAAGGTCTCGGACTCGAGGTAGACGGACAGGCGCAGGTGTCGATGAATCTCGTCGACACCGATCAAACAGCATTGCACACTGTTTTCAATTTCATCTCGGAAAAGGCACGCGCCGAGGGCGTCGACGTCACTTGGAGCGAGATCATCGGACTCGTTCCCGAAAAAGTATTGTTCGAAGTTTCAAAAGATCATCTGAAGCTTGTTCAATTCACCGCCAATCAAGTTCTTGAGCGACAGGTCGCGAACGCCACGGCCTCGGCTATGGGCGGCGCGACTCCAAACGGCTTTCTCAGGGCAATCGCGTCGTCGGATCCAGTTCCCGGTGGCGGGAGCGTTGCCGCATATGCTGGCGCGTTGGGCGCTGCACTGACGCGGATGGTCACCGGGCTGACGATCGGCAGGAAAAAATACGCGACAGTAGAAGCCGAGATGCAGAGTCTCGCGGCCGATGCCGATGCTCTGACGGGCAAGCTGTCAAAGCTTGTCGAGCGCGACGCCGATGCCTACGCCTCTGTCTCGGCGGCGTACAAAATGCCGAAAGACAGCGACTCCGCGGTCTCAGCCCGAACCGACGCGATCACTCGGTCATTGCTTGGCGCAGCAGAGGTTCCGCTCGAGACCGCTCGTCTATGCGTCCAGGTCGCCGAGCTCGCCGCAATTGTCGCGGCGAGTGGCAACTCGAACGCTGCGACTGATGCGGGTGTTGCGGCACTGCTCGCGGAAGCCGGATGCAAGGGCGCAGCCTACAACGTCCGCATCAACGTTGCAGCGTTGAGCGACCGGTCAATGGGCGCGGCACTCGAGCGTGAGGCACTCGATCTGGTGACAACGGCGTCGCGCGTCGCGGCAGGCGCCTGCGCAACAGTGGAACGACTCATAACGGGCTAGGTGTCTGAGACAAGTAATGATTGCGCCCCCTAAAGACCTTATCGATATTCGCTGACCCACCGCATCGCGTCCCGCCCCCACAACGGAGACAACACATGAGGAGATGGCTTTTACACGGCCTGATTCCGGTCCTGCTTCTTTCCGCCCTTGTTTTCCGTACGGCACATGCCGGCGTGATCAACAATGTTCTGATAGAGTGGCGCGCTCAGGTCGATAAATGCGAGGATCCGACAAAGCGTGACATCGACGCCCTTGTAAACGTTGCGATGTTCGACGCGATCAACGCCATTGCCCACAAGTACAAACCGTACGCGCTCAAGACCTCAGCAATTCCGGGGAGCTCGATGGACGCCGCTGCGGCGAAAGCCGCACACGATGTGCTCATCGTGGCATGTCCGGATATGGCGTCCGGGTATGATGGCGCGCTCAAAGCTTCTCTCGCCCTCATCGCCGATACGGTAGCGCGCAACAATGGGGCTGCGATCGGAAAGCAGGCGGCAGCCGCCGTCATCGCTGCGAGAGTGAACTCGAAGACCGACGGCAATGACCCGTTCATGTCGTCTTCGAAGGTCGGTGTGTACGTTCCGACGCTACGCGAGGTTGGAATGGGCTTTGCTCACCAGCACCCCTGGGTGATGACAAAGCCAGACGAGCTTCGACCACCGCCACCTCCGGCACTGTCGAGCGCCGTGTGGGCGCGCGACTTGAACGAGATCAAGAGTCTCGGCGGGAAAAAGAGCAAGACTCGTACAGCGGCACAAACCGACGACGGAAAGTTCTGGGGCAACAGCGACGTGCGCCGGGTTCTGCGGCAACTGATCGGACTACCCGGTCGCAGCCTCGTTGACGATGCGCGCTTTCTCGCCCTCGCCGAGATGGCGTGGGTCGACACGTACGTCTCGATGATGGATGGAAAGTACGCATACAATTTCTGGCGCCCGGTCACGGCAATACGCGGAGCCGCCTCAGATGGTAACGACTCGACGACAGCGGATGCAGAGTGGGAGCCATTGTTGAATACGCCGCCCCACCCGGAGTATCCGTGCGGTCATTGTATGTCGGCAGCGGCTGTTGGGACCGTCATCAATCTCGAGTTCGGGAAGAGAATGCCGACCATTGTGATCGATTCGGACTCGAGCATGCTGAGACGCTTGACGACGGCGCAGGAATACATCGACGATGTGGGTGAGGCGAGAATGCTTGGTGGCGTCCACTATCGCAATTCCATTAATGTCGGAAAGGCGATGGGTGTGTCGATCGGGACGCTCGCGGTGCACCGGTTTTTCAATCCTGCCAGGAAATAGGCAAGCGCAGCACCATGGAAGCGGGGACTCGCGAAAGCGAGTCACCCGTTTTTACTGGTGATTCCTACGCTGCTGTCAGGATTCTTGGACCGTTCTCCGTTACAGCAACGGTGTGCTCGAAATGCGCCGAGCGGGTTCCGTCGAGAGTTACGACAGTCCACTTGTCAGGCATCGTGCGGATTCCCGGCTTCCCGACGTTCACCATCGGCTCAATCGCAATGGTCAGTCCGGGCACGAGACGGATTCCGCGCTTCGGCTTTCCGTAGTTCGGAACCTGCGGCTCTTCGTGAAAACCAGTACCGATTCCATGTCCAACCAGATCGCGCACGACGCTGAAGCCGGCGTTCTCAACTATCCACTGTACGGCCGCACCGATGTCACCGAGGTGATTCCCTGCTCGCGCGGCTTTGACGCCCGCATCGAGTGCCTCGCGCGTAACGGAAAGAAGCTTCTCTGACTCCGCAGAGATCCGGCCAACCGCAACGGTTGTCGCTGAGTCCGTGTGGTATCCATCGAACTGTACGCCGACGTCGATGGACACGACATCGCCTTCGATCAGAATTCGCTTCTTTGACGGAATACCGTGGACGATTTCGTTGTTGATCGAGCTGCAGATGCTCGCAGGAAAGTTGTACAGTCCCTTGAACGACGGAACCGCTCCCGGATGGCTGCGGATGAAGTCTTCAGCGATTGCATCGAGCTGCGCCGTGGTCATGCCCGGCTTCACCGACTGCTCCATCAGCTTCACAGTGTCGGCGAGTATACGGCCCCCTTTGGCCATTATCTCGATCTCACGCTGTGACTTGAGCTGAATCACTCTTCCTCCAGGCCCTTCATCGTTCGCTCGGTTATCTCGTCAACCTCACCCGTCGCGTCGATCTTGACGAGATCCATCATTTTGACCTTCGTCCACTCGATCACCGGCTCGGTCTGTGCCTGATACACCTTGAGGCGGTTGCGAATGGATTCCGGCTCATCGTCCTTTCGGCGCACGAGCTTTCCTCCGCATTTCTCGCAGGCGGTTCCGGGCTCGAGCCCCTTGTACGGCGTCTGGCAACTGTCGCATACAACGCGGCCGCCAAGGCGCTTCACCAGCTCGTCCTCAGGAACATCGAACAGAAGAAACTTGTCAACCCTTCGGCCAAGCTCTGCGAGCATCTGCGTGAGTCCCTCGGCCTGCGGTACCGTGCGAACAACGCCATCGAGGATTGCGCCTTTCGCGGCTGCCGGTGACGACAACACTTCCTTCATGATGCCGAGGATGACCGAATCGGGCACGAGGTCACCGCGGTCCATGAATGCCTTGGCAGCGAGGCCCTGTTCGGTGCCATCGCGCACAGCGGCACGGAGAACGTCACCCGTTGCAATCTTGGGAATGCCCAGGCGCTCTGCGATTATCTCGCCCTGTGTGCCCTTACCCGCCCCAGGCGGACCGAGAAGAACGACGATCATGCGACGGGCGGCTTAGAAGCCGCCCATCGCCTGACGACCGCGATAGCGCACGCGGCCCTTCTTCATGAATCCGTCGTACTTACGCAGCAGCAGGTGCTGCTGCACCTGCTGCATCGTATCGAGCGCGACACCGACCACGATGAGCAGCGACGTTCCGCCGAACCTGAACGGCACGTTCACGGCATCCGATATGAATTGCGGCAGGAGCGCGATGAAGGTCAGGAAGATTGCGCCAGGAAGCGTGATACGCGTGACCACGTAATCGATGTATTCGGCTGTCTTGGATCCCGGCTTCACACCGGGGATGAATCCACCCTGCTTCTTCAGGTTCTCGGAGAGGTCGAGCGGATTGAAGATGATCGACGTGTAGAAGTACGTGAAGAATACGATCAGCACGGCCTGCAGGACGTAAAACAGCCACGTGCCCGGAGCGAAGTACTCCGCCAGACGCTGTGCCTCCGGATTTCCGCTGAACTGCGCGATTGCGCCAGGAACGACGATCACTGACTGCGCGAAGATGATCGGCATCACGCCCGATGCATTCACGCGAAGCGGTATGAAGTTCTTGGCTGACTCGCGCATCCGTCCGCGAGCCATGGTGCGTTGCGGAATCTGAATCATGATCCGCCGCGCGGCCATCGTCACGGCAACTGTCGCCGCGACAACCGCAACCATCACGATGCCGAGTACGAGGAGGGAGAATAATCCGACCGCCTGTGTCTGAACAAAGCGGAACGTGCTGAAAATGCCCGGCCAGAAGCGCTCGACGATCGAGAAGAAAATGATCAGCGATGCACCGTTGCCCAGGCCGCGCTCCGTGATCTGTTCGCCAAGCCACATCACGAACACCGCGCCGGCCGTCAGGAACAGAACCATCTGCACCTTGAAGCCGAAGCCTGGATTCACGACTGCGTTCTGCAGCGATGAAGTGAACAGCGCAAAGCCCCAGCCCTGAACCATCGCGAGCACGACGGTCAGATAGCGCGACCATTGCGTGATCTTTTTCCGGCCTTCTTCGTCCTTCTGCATCTTCTCGACGCTCGGGACCACAGCGCCGGCGATCTGCATGAAGATGCTGGCGGAGATGTACGGCATGATGCCGAGCGCGAACACTGTCGCGCGCGACAGTCCGCCGCCTACGAAAAGGTCATAGAGACCAAGAATGCCGCCGCTTCCCTGATTCTTGAAGAAGTCAGTAAGAGCGACGACGTCCACACCAGGCACCGTGATATGTGCTCCGGTGCGATACAGCACCAGGCAGATAAAGGTGAAGGTGATTTTTTGCCACAGCTCGGGGGTTCGGTAGATGTTCTGAACCGCCGCTGCCGGGTTGTTTTGTGCCATTCTACTCCTCGACGCGGCCGCCGGCCGCTTCG
>JBDSBT010000060.1:0-6652 GCA_039921425.1 Gemmatimonadaceae bacterium
CTCCAGGCCTTCGACTGCCTTGAGCACGATTCCGCGCTTCGCTTGATAGGCGAGATCGTGTTTGACCTTTGCGGTTGCTATGAGGGCAGCGTTGGCCGGCATGTTCTCGAAGACCAGCTCGATCGGCGGGAGCGCCACCAGCCGATCGTTTCCGAGAACTCCCACATAGATCTCCCGCCCTTCGATGAATCGCTCCGCGATGGCATCCGTTCCAATGCTTTCGTGGATGAAAGTCACGCGTTCAGCGAGCCGTTCATCGTCCTCTACCAGCGATGCCTGCGCGATCCCATACGAGGCGTGCTCCATGAGACTCTTAACGAACAGTGGGAACTCGAGCTTCCGCGGACGACGGGTGCGGTGTCCCCGCGGAATGACGAGGAAATCGGGGAACGGAATGCGATGGTACGCGAGCAGTTTCTTGGAGAGCGACTTGCTGCGTGCGAGAATGAGCCCGCGCGGATTACAGCCGGTGTACGGGACGCGCAGCAGCTCGAGCAGGCTGACCACGTTCTGATCGAAGAGGACGTTGTTATGAAACTCTTCGAGCATGTTGAACACCACGTGTGGTTTGAACTCATCGACCGCATCGCGAATGGGAAGGAACTCGTCCTGTACGCCGAGAGCGCGCGCCTCGTGGCCTAGTTGCCTGAGACATTGCACGATATCGAATTCGGCCTTGAGAGCGAGAGCCTGCTGAGGCGTGAGTCCCTCCAGCGAATCCGGCGGAACGTGGTCCGGATGCATTAAAACCAGAACCCGGAGTTTTCTCACAGCGCGATCCAGTCGCGGCGTCCTTCACTGTAGAGAAAGTGAATCGTCTTCACTGTGAGGAGAACGGCGAAATCCATCCTGAGCTGCCGGTCGCCACCCACCGCACGCAAACGAAGCTCGCGCGAGCGGCGGAGCATCTGTCCGAGCACGACGTCGAGCGTGAACTCGTATTCGCCGGTCCACTTGGCGACCATTCGTCTGATCTCCGTGCGATTACGCCGCAAAAAGGCTGATGCAAGCGGCTGGTTGCGATGTGTCGGCGAGTCGGAAAAGATGCGCCGCAGGTCGCGATCGTAAATATCCGGGAGCACCTCGGTGTACTTGGCTTTTCGCTCGGCGTAGTGTTGCGCGAGAGTCTTCGTGAGTTTGCTGACCGGGTCCATCCGTTGCCGAGTCGATGTCAACGGCGGCGTGCCGGCGATCTCGCTCATCAGGTCGTCAACATATTCGAGCTTTTTGAGTGCGGGCCAGCCAGTATAGCGCTTACGCCACTCGCTGCGCGACCGCAGCCACACAGCGAACGTTTCGGCAAAGTCTTCATCCGGATGACTTTGCGCATACCAGAGACGCAGGTGCTGCACGTAGCGCTTGCTCGCGGGATTCGGCCGATAGTACTCAGGGTAGCTTTTGGACGACTTTCCGAAGAGGCGCTGCCATTCGCGGCGTCGCTGAAGCTGGTAACCGTGTTGAATCGCGTGCCCTGTCTCGTGCCGCATGATGCGCGTGAACTCATCGCGCGTACCCCCCTCAACGTCGAGCATCTGACTGCGTTCAAGCCGGATGAGACGTGGATGCGCGAGATAGAACGGGATGGCGAAGCCGGGAATGCCTTGCGGTGAGAACCATTCCTCCGAGAGCCAGATGTGCGGGCGGAGGCGAAAGCCGCGGCGCTCGAGTGTTTCGTAAAGCGCATCGATGCGAGGCTCGATCCAGGTGCCCTCGATAGTGAGGCCGAGGTCCTTGATACGGAGCTGAAGCAGTCGTTCGGTGGGCCAGGTGGCCCAGGGAAATCGTCGGTTCGTTGCGGTCACACGGTGAAGATAGGTCGCGCCAGCCTTGCATCAAACTCCGTCACCGGCAATGCCTCAGGACGTCCATGACTGGTTCACGATCGAGCATATGCGGGCGAATCAAAAAAAAATGCGAGCGCTGCGAGCTTTCCATAAATCGCCCGTCAGCTTCAACGAGTGCCAGTCAGCGCGGCTGTACGGATTGATTGCGCCCCATATGAAAAGCAGCACGTGGGGAACACGATCGTCGAATTTTTCATCGACCGCCAGCTGAGGTGAGACTCGCACGACCTATTTAGCGCACACTCAACAGGTTTTCAATCGGAAAGCGCGCCGTCCCGGTCCGGCGCAATGTCGGTTCCCTCACTTTCCTGTTTTTGTTGGGCTGACGAAGGCTGGAGGTCTGCGTCATTTTTTGCTCACGCCAATCGTCGCTCAACTGACCAGCCCTCACCCCACGAGCCATCAAATGCGCGTTCGTTCAGTCGCCGTAGCTCTCGCTCTTTTCCTAACGTTGCCTGCGTCAACGCACGCGCAATCCAGGAAAGTCCCCACTCCTGCGTCTGTAATCGGCTTCGACCCCGGCACGGATCGCAAACTCCCGGAATGGAACCAGGTCGTTGCCTACTTCAAGGCGCTCGACGCCGCGTCCCCACGTGTCCAGCTTCGCGTGCTCGGCAAAACGACGCTCGGCCGGCCTTTCATCGCGGCCTTCATCTCCGATTCATCCACACTCGCGAATCTTCCAAGGGTCCATCAGGCGCAGCGAAAACTTTCAGATCCTCGCCTGACGACCGAAGCTGAACGCATCGCACTCGAGCGCGATGGAAAAGTTGTTGTAATGGTGACATCGAGCATTCATTCGATCGAGGTCGGCGGAATTCTTACGCTGCTCACGTTCGCCTACCGCCTCGCGACATCCGAAGACCCGGAAGCGCAGTCAATCCGCAAGAACACAGTCGTCATCATCGTGCCGTCACTGAATCCGGACGGCGTTGACATAGTCGGCAACTGGTACCGCAGCTCGCTCGGCACGCAATGGGAAGGCAGTCAGCCGCCGACTCTCTATCACTACTACACGGGACACGACAACAATCGCGACTGGTACGCCTTCACGCAGGTCGAGACACAGATGGTGATCGACTCGCTGTACAGCCAGTGGCATCCGCAGATCGTCAACGACATCCACCAACAGGGATCGAACGGAACGCGAATTTTCATTCCGCCGTACATGGACCCGATCGAGCCGAACATCGATCCAATCCTCGCGGCCGGCGTTGCTCAGATGGGCAAGTCGATGACCTGGCGCCTGACGATGCAGGGTCTCGTGGGCGTGGCCAATAACACGTCGTACGATGCGTGGACACCGGCTCGCGCGTACCAGCACTATCACGGCGCGATTCGCATTCTCACAGAAACTGCCAGCGCATCGCTGGCGACGCCGATCTCCGTACCGTTTGAATCGCTCCGTGCCGGTTACAACGTCGATCCCAAAGTCACGGGCGTCGATTTTCTCACACGCTGGCAGGGCGGCAAGTGGACGATAGGAGACATCGTGAAGTATCAGCTGGCTGCATCGTGGGCGCTCCTCGCCCAGGCAGCTGACGATCGCGCCCTCTGGCTCTCGAGCTACAGCAAGGTGGAAGAGAATTCCGTAGCGGGACGTACCGCTGCCGGACGATCCGAGTGGCCATCGACAATCGTGATCCCTGCGCAGCCCGCGCGCGACACCGCGGTGAACTTCGCATTGCGGATCCTGCAGCGAGGCCAGGTGGAAATTCGTCGCGCGTCAGCCGTCTTCAGCGCGAATGGCAGAGCCTATCCTGCGGGGAGCTACCTGATCTCGACCGCGCAACCGTACGGCGGATTCGCGAAAACGCTCCTCGAGAATCAACACTATCCGGACCTGCACGAATATCCGGGCGGCCCGCCGAAGCGTCCGTACGACGTGGTCGCGCACACACTGCCGCTGCTCTTCGGCTTCGATGTCGCGTATCTTCCCGATCCGGTTGCGATTTCGTCGACACCGCTGTCTCCGGTCAGCGCGACTCCGTGGGTCGCGAATGGTCTAACGAACAACAAGTCACGGCGAATCGCAATTTTTGCGAACGCCTCGCCGTCGATGGACGAAGGATGGACTCGCTGGGTATTCGATCAATACAAGATTCCCTTCACTACCATCTCCGCCCGCGATATCCGCGCCGGCAACCTCGGCGCACGATTCGATGCGATCATCCTCCCCGACCAGCAATCAAGTGCGATCGCAAACGGACCAAACGGCGCGTATCCAGATTCCTTGAAGGGCGGAGTTGGCGCGGCTGGCGCGACGGCCCTCGGCGCTTTCGTCGATGATGGTGGGACTCTCGTCGCCTTCAACGATGCAAGCGGCTACGCTATTGAAGCGCTGTCGCTACCGGTGAAAGACGAACTTGCTGGCTTGAGCGCGAGCGACTTCTACGCACCTGGCTCCATTCTTCGCGTCGTCCTTGACAGGACTAGCCCGCTGACGGCTGGATACACCGCGCCTGAACAGGCAGTCTGGTTTGAGGGGTCACCGGCATTCTCGATCAGTGATCCCTCGCGCGCGACGGCTGTCGCGAGCTACCCCGCGTCCACAGTAGATCCTCTCATGTCCGGTTGGCTGCTTGGGGGAAAAAAGCTCGCCGGAAAGGCAGCGATGGTTGACGTTAAACGCGGCAAAGGGCACGTGATTCTGTTCGGTTTCCGGCCTCAGTATCGCGCTCAGACGATGGCGACCTATCCGCTGCTGTGGAATGCCCTTCTCAAATAGCGATACGAGGGAAAATTGCGATGCCGGTAACTCCACGCCGCTTGCGCGAACCGGTGACGGGAGTGGCCCTTCCCTGCTTCGTGATCGGGCCGAGCCGCTGCCGCTGCCGCTGAATGCAGCTAACCACTTGCCGAATGCGGATGGTCTATGCAGAATCGCAATCATTATCTGAGTCGGCAAACGTCGCATGTTTCGCCCGTTCCCCAACCCGGAGAGACGATGCATCCAGCTCGGTTGGCCTTCGTTGCAAGGCTGATTGTACTCGCGAGTGTCCTTCCTTTCACGGCGCTCTCTCAAGCCACCCAGACCGGCATCATCCGCGGCAAGGTTACCGCCCCAGGCGGCGCACCACTGCCGAACGTGCAAGTCTCCATCGTTGGCACACGCCTGGGAACTGCCACGGCCCGTGACGGCGGATATGTCATCACCGGGGCGCCAATGGGTCCGCACACGCTCCGTTTTCGATTGATTGCTTATACCCCGGCGTCGAAGCCGGTTACAGTCACGGACGGAGGCGGCGTCACGGTTGATGCCGAGCTCACGGCCGCGGTCGTTGCACTAGATGAAGTCGTGGTTACCGGAACCGCCGGGTCGGCGCGCCGGCGCGAGGTTGGCAACTCCATCGGGTCAATAAACGTCGCGAACAATCCACAACCGCAAACAGATTTTGGTTCACTGCTGGCCGGCAAGATTTCTGGAGTACAGGTGTCCGGTGGCTCGGGAAACGCCGGTGCCGGTAAATCGATTCGGCTTCGTGGAAACACCAGTGTCGCACTTTCGAATCAACCGCTGTTCTACGTAGATGGCGTTCGCGTACGCAGCGATGAGTATCCGAAGAACGTCGCGGAGACGGGGTCGAATCTCCGCAGCGGCAATATCAATTCGAGTCCACTTAACGACATCAACCCCGACGACATCGAACGCATTGAGGTCGTGAAAGGGGCAGCCGCCGCGACGCTGTACGGAACCGACGCCGCCGCTGGAGTGATCCAGATTTTCACCAAGCGCGGCTCGCAGGGCAAACCCGTGTGGCAGCTCAATCTGACGTCGGGATTCAATACGCTGCAGAAGTTCGGCACCGACGAGGCTCCGCTGCTGTTCATGGAGCCGTTCCTGCGAAAAGGACAGTCCTACGGCGCGCAGACCAGCGTCTCGGGCGGCACGAACAACAACGTGCGCTACTTTTTCTCCGCTGGCAGCGACGCCGCTGAAGGCGTGTTGCCTAACGACCTTGACCGCAAGTACAACGTGCGCGCCAATTTCGATTTCGCGCCCGCCAGAAATCTGCTGCTGAGCTGGAACTCGTCGTACACCAATGATCACCTCGACAACACGGCCGCTGGAAACAATGCGCACGGACTGACCCTCAACGCATTCCGGCGCGATCGCAACTACTTCGGCAGCGCCGATGCCGACACCATTCGTCAGGTGTTGGCATACAAGCTCGCCACCAAGATCGACCGCGCGACTATTGGTTTGACGACCACGTGGACGCCGCTCGCGGCGTTCTCGAGTCGAGCGACGGTTGGCTTGGACAGGGCCGGCGTGGAAAATCGGAATCTGCGTCCCTACGGCTTTTTGCAGACGCTAGGCATCGTCAATGATCAACGATGGGCTAATCGCACGCTCTCCATCGACTGGGTTAACAGCCTGACTCACGCCTTTCGCAGTCGGGGCGTCAACACCACCCTGTCGTTCGGCACGCAGTACGTGTCATCCGAAGTGGGCGACAACTCGAGCTACTCCGAGGGGTTTCCCGGTCCCGGTGAGCCGACTGTCTCAAGCGGGTCCCTCAAGAACGCATTCGAGAATCGTCAGACGGTAATTACCGGAGGGGGCTTCGTGCAGGGACTCATTGGTCTCAGCGATCGTTACTTCGTCACCGCGGGCCTGCGCATCGACGGCAACAGCGCGTTCGGCAAGAACTTCGGACTGCAGCGGTATCCAAAGGTGAGCGCATCGTGGGTGACGAGCGATGAGCAATGGTGGCCGTCGACGTTCGGCTCCACGCTCAAGCTTCGCGCCGCGATCGGCCAGGCCGGTCGTGCACCGGGCGCATTCGATGCAGTACAGACCTGGG
>JBDSBT010000061.1:0-2474 GCA_039921425.1 Gemmatimonadaceae bacterium
AATCTCCTGCTCGCAGCTGTTCCGTTCATCCTTCTATTCGCGGCGGGTCTCGGCTACCTGCTGAATCAATCTTCCGATGCGTCATCTGTCGAGATCAACGCGCTCGTGGACAGATTTCTGCCGCCCCATCCCACGGGACAGTCACCGCTCGCCAAAGTGCTCGTGGACATCATCAAGTCGAGGCAGGCGATCGGACTCTACAGCATCATCGGCTTCATCTGGTTTTCAACGCGATTGTTCGGCTCGTTGCGCAGCGTGCTATGCGCAATATTCGACATCGACTCTGACCGCGGCATCATCGCAGGGAAGCTCTTCGACGTTCAGATCACTGTTGTGTCGTCCCTGCTGCTGGTGGCGTATACGGCGCTCAACGCATACATGGCGCTTGCCACCACGAAAGGTCTTGTCGTGCTCGGGCAGATTGGCGTGAGAAAGGACGTGATGGGCACGCTCGAATACAACCTCGGGCAGCTCGTGGCGTTCATTTTTATCTCGCTGATGTTCTTCTCGCTCTACAAGTATCTGCCCAACCGAAAGATCAGATGGCAGACTGCGTTCATCGCGTCGATGTTCACCAGCATTCTGCTGGAAGTGGCGAAGCGGGTGTTCGGGCTGTACGTCAGCCGGTTCAATCCAGGATCGCTATATACGGGAACGCTGGCGGCGCTCGTGATCCTCGTCATCTGGCTCTATTACGCCGCGACGATTTTCATTCTCGGGGGCGAAGTAGCCCAAGTCTATGAGTTGCGGAGGGTTAGGCGCTTGCAGCGAGAGGCATTCGAGGACTAATATTACACGGCAGGAAAGTTGCAATGTTTTACTCGCGCCGTAGAGAGCGGCGCATTTTATCATCCTGGGAGGCGCTCGTGCGTAAGCTATTGGCAGTGGCCATTCTGGCCGTCTCGATCACCGCTTGCAAGAAGACTGCAAGTGGAGATCTCGAAGTCGAAAAGCCTGTGGTCGGAACGGTAACTGATACGCTGAACGTACCAAGCGTCGATGTTACGACTGACTCGGCGATGGTGGCAGTACCGAAGGTCGAAGTCAAGAAGGATTCTGCTATGATCAAGGTTCCAAAGGTCGAAATCAAGAGGTAGATCTTGCTCAACAACGAAGCCCGCTACTGAGATTTGAGTGGCGGGCTTTTTTGTTGTTGTGACTCAAGCGTCTCTGACTTTCCGACAAAGAGTCAGAGACGCGGCGGCATCGCATCGACGCGGCAGCCTCTGTTATATTATGAGTGCCCCAGGTCCCGGAGGGCGAAAGCCCGCTAACTCCGTCAGGACCCCGAAGGTAGCAGCGGCATGCGGTGTCTTACGTTGCTCCGTCAGGCCTGGGGTATTTTTTCTCCTCCCAAATGTCGCTCGCACTCGCCCGTAAATACCGCCCTAAGAGCTTCGCCGGCGTGGCGGTGCAATCCCACGTTTCAAACACCCTCCGTGGCGCCATAGCACGCGGACGGGTAGCGCACGGCTATCTGTTTTGCGGCCCGCGGGGTACCGGCAAGACGACCCTCGCCCGGGTCCTCGCGATGGCCCTCAACTGCGAAAACAAGAGCAGCGACGGCGAGCCCTGCGGCGAATGCACCTCGTGCATGCGCATCTGGAGCGGCAGCTCCAGCATGGACGTAGTGGAGATCGATGCTGCGTCGAATCGCGGCGTCGATGACGCCCGGGAGCTGAGAGAGCGCGCAATGTACGCGCCGTCAGGGGATGACCGGTACAAGGTCTACATCGTTGACGAGGCGCACATGCTGACACGCGAGGCATGGAACGCTCTGTTGAAGATTCTTGAGGAGCCGCCTCCGCGCGTCGTCTTCGTGTTTGCTACCACCGAGCCGCAGAAAATCGCGCAGGCAGCAGCCCCGGTGCTCAGCAGGCTTCAGCGTTTCGATCTCAAGCGGATCGGCCCGACAGAAATCGTTCGCCGCCTCGAGACAGTTCTCGCATCCGAAGAAATCGGCGCGGCTCCGGAATCGCTGGCGATGATCGCCCGCGCTGCCGATGGGTCGATGCGCGACGCACTGAGTCTCACCGATCAGGTGATCTCCATCGGCGACGGTGACATCACGACAAGCCGCGTTCGCGAAGCGCTTGGCCTCGTCGCCGAAGACGAATACCTCGGCGTCGTCGACATGATTGCCGAGCGTCGCGCTGGAGACGTTTTTGCGATCGTCGGCCGACTTGCCGGTAGCGGAGTCGACTTCAGTGTGTTCGTTTCGGGTCTGTCGGACATATTGCGGGCGCAGCTCGCAGTTGTTCTCAATGGTCGAGTAGATGGAGTTACGCCCGCTGCGCTGAGCGCGCTCGAGGCCCATCGCGACTTCTTCTCGCCGGGCGATTTGTTAAGAATGCTGTCAATACTGAGTGGCATCGAGCCGCAGTTCCGGCGAAGCTCGCAGCAGCAGCTTCTTGTGGAGATGCTTCTCGTCCGATTTGCGCTTCTCGATCGGTCGATCTCGCTGGAAGAAGTGC
>JBDSBT010000062.1:0-7264 GCA_039921425.1 Gemmatimonadaceae bacterium
TTTGCGGATGAATACAAACTTGGTGCTGAAGACGTGCAGAAGCTCACTGCAACTCCAGCGCTATCCGACTACTTCGAAACAGTAGCCCGCGAGTCGCAGAATCCGAAGGCGGCTGTCAATTGGGTGATGGGAGATGTTCAGGCAGCGGTAAACGCATCAGGCAAGCCGATTGCTCAATTCGCAGTTCGGCCGGCAGACCTCGCGCAGCTCATCAAGCTCGTCCACGATGGACTGGTGAGTCACGCCGCGGGCAGGCAGATCTTCGGAATGATGGTCGAGACAGGGAAGCCCGCGGCGCAGATCGCGCATGATTCAGGCTTGCTTCAGGTTGGCGACGACTCGGCGCTCGACGGATGGATAGACGAAGTTCTCACGGAGCATCCCGACGAAGGGAAGAGATATTTCGCCGGTGAGAAGAAACTTCAGGGAGTGCTTGTCGGGATGGTAATGAAGAAGTCCGCCGGCAAAGCAGACCCGAAGCGAGTCAATCAGTTATTGGCGTCGCGCGCCGGCGCGGGATAAACCGGTTCCGGCAGTGAAGCGGCATAGCGTAGCGACGTAGCCGGCAGGCCGAAGTAGGATTTCGCCTTGTCGGCCACGATTGTTTCGTCGCCTATTCTTAGTGCAGCTCGCCTGACCCGCTTTGCTTCTCTGAGCGCATCGGTACCCGCGGGATCGAGCTTGTATGGCTCGGCAGAATCGAACCGGTTGAACAAGTCAATGATGTGTTCATACGACCTGACCATGTATGCGGATACGTCGCACTCGTGCAGATCCCACCGGCTCTTCTCCGAAACCATCTGGAAGACTCTCTGCCACGACTCGGTATCCGTCACGTAAACCATTCCGCGAAAAATTCGGCGGTTGGTCGGCGTGCTGAAAATCGTCGGGCTCAGGATTCTGTCGAGGTGTCCGTCCGACGCTGAATGATCGAGCAGAATGACTTCGCGAGCGCGCCTGCTGAATCTTTCTCCCACGTGGGTGTCGATTCGGCTTTCCCAGTAGCTATGGCCAAGCGCGGACGTCGTTGACGTGATCGCGAGCTGGTGGGGCACGAAGTAATTGTGCGCGACCGTGTCCGCTGCGAGGTGAGCAAGATAGCCAAGTCCGAATGCTCGCATCGAGTCGGGACCAGCGCGCTCGTAGATCTCCATGCCGATGTTCCACGAGTGGCAATGCCTTCCTGCCGCCGCGTATTTCTTTGCAATGCTCGTGTCGGCGGCGATGCTTCCGTAGAGGAAGTCATACGGAAATGCCGCGATCAGCTGCGACACGGCTGTGGGGAGAAGCGACAGCGACCGCATGATCGCTTCTCCAAGAAATATGTGGGTGCCGGGAGTCCACGCATATGCCGCCGCCGGCGTGACAGCAATTGCGATGATCGCAATGCCGACGACGCACAGCATGAAAACTGCGGGCTGTCTGACCGACAGCCGGCCCAAGCTAAATACCTATCCGCTTCCGCTGGCGGCGGACGGCCTTTCGGAGATCATTCATCTCCGCGCGAACCACATCGTTGATCGCTTCGCGGGCACCGTCTACATATTCGCGAACCGAGTCCGTCATGTCCTCGACGGGAACCGAGTCGATCAGCTCGGCACTTCGGTCACGCGCTGCGCGATAGCCCTCAGCGCCTCGCTCGCCCGCCCATTTGGCCCCATCGCGCCCACGGTCGGCTGCCCAGCGAGCTCCCGGCGATGCGCGGTCACCCGCCCACCGAGCGCCGTCGATGCCTGCGAGGGCAGCCCACTTTGCGCCCTTTCCAGTCGCCGAGAGAAGCGGACCAATTGGTCTGCGGCCACCCGGGCCCGACCGGAACATCAGCGTAACGACTGCTCCTACTGCTGCGCCAAGTAGCGCGGCGGTCAGAAGGTCGAACTGCTGCTCACGCTCCCCGTCCGAATTCGTCTCGCGGACGGACGCGCGGGCGCGGCTTCTCCCACTCGGTGCCGCTTTCAATGTATCTGCCATCCAGCTCCTCCTCCTTATCAAATGCTTCATGAATGCCCGTTCGCACACCACGCAACGTGGACGCGGTAGTAACGAACACCCCTTCGGCTTCTTCCTGAACCACAGCCATCAGGGCGTTCATTTCCTTGATCCTTTCTTCCGCCAATTCAAGCGACGCGGCAAGCTTCTGATTTGCTGCGGCGATCGTCTGGCTCACCTGCTGAATGTCAACTCGCACCGCTGTCGAGATGTAATTGACATTGTCGGCGATAGTGCTCGCGTGACGCATGAGCGGATTGATGTCCCCGTAAATGCGGTCGAGCATGTCACTGACTTTTGCGTAGCTCTTTCGAAAATTCCACGCTGCGGGAACGAGTGCTACCGCAAGCACCAGCAGCGCAATCGATGCGAGTCCGCTGGCATACGTGGTGACCTTTTCGAACGTCGTCGCTACGGGCTGAACCTGCTTGGTAACGATCGTGTCGGGAAACGTGGCTGCGGCCTGCAGCAGCCAATGCGCCCCCGTTGTCAGCCATACAGTCATGCGCGCGATGTGTGCAAGGGTAAGGCCATCCGTCTATAGACGCGGGAGAACGGTACAAAGAGTGCTACGCTGAATATATTAGCGCAACCGTACATGCGTTCATCTGTCACGCAACTTCGGCCGCCACTCCTCCGCTTCCCGCATCATGAGAGAAATGCCCGCAGTCCAATACGTCGTCGAGGGTGGTCGCACGCTCAGCGGCTCGATCCGCCCGTCCGGCAACAAGAACGCAGCGCTTCCAATCGTCGCTGCCGCCCTGTTGTCCGAAAGTACCGTCCATCTCGACAATGTTCCACACATCCGTGACATCGAGACGCTCATCGAGCTCCTGCAGTCTGTCGGTGCGGCCGTAGAGTGGACCGGGCACAACTCGCTGAAGATCGAAGCGAAAGACCTCGTCGCCAGCGACCTCGACGCCGAACTCTGCGCAAAGATCAGGGCGTCGATCCTTCTTGCCGCGCCTCTATTGGCAAGGTGCGGCGAGATCCGTCTGCCTCCGCCTGGTGGAGATGTGATAGGCCGCCGCCGGCTCGACACGCACTTCCTGGCTCTCGAGCAACTGGGCGCAAAGCTCGAGCACGACGGCGGACTGCTCAAGGTCACCGTGAAGGGGGGCTTCAGGGGCGCGGACGTTTTTCTCGACGAGCCGAGCGTTACCGCAACGGAGAACGCTCTGGTGGCGGCGGTAGCGGCCACCGGGCGCACGATTCTCCGGAACGCCGCGAGTGAGCCGCACGTCCAGGACCTCGGAATGTTTCTCCAGGCACTTGGCGGCCAGATCGACGGGCTCGGCACCAACAAGATTACGATTGAGGGTGGACGAACCCTCGGCAAGACTGACGTCACCCATACCATCGGACCCGATCACATCGAGGTGGGGTCGTTCATCGGGCTGGCCGCCGTGACGAAGTCGGAGCTGAGAATTCAGGACGCCGGAATCGAGCACCTGAGATCGACACGGATGGGCTTCGAACGCCTCGGAATCGTTTGCGAAGTCGACGGAGATGACCTCATCGTCCCGGCAAAGCAGACACTGTGCATTCAATCCGACCTGGGCGATCACGTTCCAAAGCTCGAGGATCAGCCGTGGCCCGCATTTCCGGCTGACACCATGTCGATCGCAATCGTCACGGCGACGCAATGCCAGGGCATGATCATGATGCACGAGAAGATGTTCGAATCGCGCCTGTTTTTCGTCGATAAGCTAATCGGGATGGGCGCGAAGATCGTCCTCTGTGACCCGCACCGGGCGATCGTTGCCGGACCGTCAAAGTTGCGGGGTGCCACTCTCGATTCGCCCGACATCAGGGCGGGAATGGCGCTACTCATCGCGGCTCTTTGCGCCGAAGGAAAGAGCGTGATCAACAACGTCAACCAGATCGAGCGAGGCTACGAAAGAATCGACGACCGGCTCAAGGCGCTGGGCGCCAACGTCGAGCGAGTGGCAGACCGGCGCAAATGAACTCACCGCTCGACACAATTCCGAAAGAAGAAGTACCTGGCCTCGCGACGTTCGGGATTCGGGCGTTCACGACGACGCGCGACGCTGGGACGTTCAGTCTCTCCGGTGTCGATCCGGCCGGCGAGGTGATGAGCCGGTGGACGCTGCTACAGGAGAATCTCTCGCAGCACGCCAGGCGCCTCGTCATAGGAAGACAGGTGCATGGCGGGCACGTGATAACCCACCGCGGTGGCTGGGAAGGATTCCTCCGCACTGGCGAGGCAGACGGTCACCTCGCGGCAGAAAAGGGAATCGCGCTGGCAGTATCGGTCGCCGACTGCGTGCCGATCTTCATCGCTCACCCCTCAGGGCTAGTGTCGGTTCTTCATTCCGGTTGGAGGGGAACTGTAGGGCGTATCGTCGACTCCGGGATAAAGGCATTTGCGCGTCTGGGCCTGGCACCCGACGAGCTCAAAATCCATCTCGGTCCGGCAATCTGCGGTAGATGCTATGAAGTGAGTGCCGATGTGCGGTCCCAGCTCACCGGCCAGGAGGCGAATCGCCCAGGCAACGTGGATATACGGTCTCTGATAGCGGAGCACGCGTCGGAAGCCGGCGTGCAGGATGTGACGGTGAGCTCCGAGTGTACGAAGTGCGATAACGACCGCTTCTTTTCGCACCGTGCTGGTGACACCGGTCGTCAGCTCGCCGTGATCGTCGCCGGGATGATGTAGAAAACTGCCATTAAACCGTAGTCGCTTTCGGCAGTACTCAGCTTGACTCTATAGGTAGCGAAGCCTAGATTGACTCTTGTGGCGCGGTTGGGGTGGCGCTCAGAAATGTGGGGATGCCCCCCACATTTTTTTGTTTAAGGAAGGCTGCTCGAAACAAGATGAATGACGCTCTGCAAAAGATTGTATCACACGAACTTACGGCGCTTGGACTTGAGCTTTTTGAGCTCCGTTCGGTTGGCACGAAAAATCGGCCGGTTCTCGATGTTCGAATCGATCGCCTCGACGGCGAGAAGATCACCGTTGACGATTGCGCAAGGGCATCGCGGGCAATCGAGGCAAAGCTCGACGATGGCAATCTTGTCGGTACCAGGTACGTGCTCGAAGTTTCCTCGCCGGGCGTTGAACGGCCGTTGAGGAATGCAGGTGACTGGAAACGGTACGTTGGGCGCGATGCTGTTATTAACGCTCATCCAAGCGAAGGCAGTAGCGGGCTGAGCTCGAAAGAGATTCGTATCGCTGGAGTCGAAGGTGACGCCGGCGCTGAAGTGATTGTCGTGGAGGACGCGTCGGGAAGCACCCATCGTGTTCCGCTTGCCGCCGTGACTAAGGCGCGGCTGGCATTCAACTGGAAAAGGTAAGGAGCTGAGGATGGCTGGTTCACTTGAAATCCTGACTGCGATCCGGGAGCTGACGAACACCAAGCAGCTCGACCGGACGGAGCTGCATGGCCTATTGTTCGATGGCATCACCGCGGCTCTCGCAAAGAAACATGGACCCACGGTCCAGGCTGAAGTGGATATCGATGAGGACAAGGGAACGATTCGTATCGTTCGCCTTCGCACCGTCGTTGCCGAAGTCACCGATACCGCTCGCGAAGTTTCCCTTGAGGAAGCTCGCTTCGAAGACCCTGATTTCCAGGTTGGAGACGTCCTCGAGGATCCTGTCGATTTCTCCGAATTCGGGCGCATGGCCGTGCTCGCTGCCAAGCAGCGTATCATCCAGCGCGTGCGAGAAGGTGAGCGCACCAAGATCCGCGACGAATTCACGAGCCGTGTTGGCGACCTGCTCTCGGGCGAAGTGCAGCAGATCGAGCGCGGCAAGCTCGTGATAATGCTCAACAAGTTCCGCGAAGCAGAAGCAGTCATTCCCTACCGCGAGCAGAACCACCGCGAGCATTTCCATCAGGGCGACGCGCTGCGCGCCGTTCTCAAACGTGTCGAGGAAACTCCAAAGGGACCCCGTCTCATGCTGAGCCGTGGCGATCCGATGTTCGTGAAGGCGTTGTTCAAGCTCGAGGTACCCGAGATACAGCAGGGAATTGTCGAGATCAGAGCCGCCGCCCGCGAAGTGGGAAATCGGACCAAGATCGCTGTCTTCTCGCGAGACGACTCGGTCGATCCGGTTGGCGCATGCGTAGGACTCAAGGGATCGCGAGTTCAGGCAGTCGTGAATGAGCTTCAGGGCGAGAGGATAGACATTGTTCCCTGGTCGGCCGATCCTGAGCGTTTCGCGAAGCTCGCACTCGCGCCGGCTCGCGTTGCCCGCGTGTTCAGCGATGCGGCGACGAAGACGATCCAGGCGGTCGTTGATGAAGACCAGCTTTCGCTGGCAATCGGTCGCAACGGTCAGAACGTGCGTCTCGCGTCCGAGCTGACCGAGTGGAAGATCGAGCTGTACTCGAGTCGCGAATGGATGGAGCGTGGATCGGAGCAGCAGATCTTTGCTCCGCTTCCGGGCGAGGAAGGTGCCGAGAACGTGAACCCACGTCTCTCCGAAATCGAAGGTCTCGAGCCGGCGACGGTTGCTGTCCTCGAGGAGGCCGGTTACAACACGCTCGACGACATCATCGACCTCGAGCGCGAGGATTTCCTGCGCCTGGCCGGAATCGCGCCTGAGGAAGCCGACAGACTAATGACGATCATCAACGAGCTCACGACTGAGGATACAGAAGGCGGCCTCGACGACGCGAGCCCGGCTGAGTTAACCGAGCCGCCTTCCGCCGACGTGGATGCGATTCCTGCCGAACAGGGCACAGTGGGCAGCGAAGGCGGAGCAGGTGACGCAACAAACGCAAATGACGGGGAAAAGAACGACAATTCCGACGCTGGATCGGTTCAACCTGGCAATCCGGGCGAGAGAAAGGGTAAGTGATCGACGAGGTCGCGAAGAAAAAGGCGCTTGGTCTCGTTGGCCTTGGTCTTCGTGGTCGGCTGGCTGTTGTAGGTGTCGCACAAGCGAGGGACGCAGCGAAGCACGGCAAGCTGAAAGTCGCGCTCGTGGCAAGCGATGCCTCGAAAAATAGTTTGGATAAGATCACTGGTCTCTTCAGTGCGCACGGCGTACCGGTCATTGCTGGCCTGTCTGCCGCCGAACTGGGAGGCATGGCCAGCCGAGAGGCGGTTGCGGTGATCGGTATTACCGATAGAGGTCTGGCGAAGGGAATCCTTGATGCGATTCCATCGACAGATGGCGTGACAGGAAAGGATGTGCGGCCGGTTCGACCACCGAACCGCCGGGGATCAAGGAGGTAGTGTTTTGAGCAAGCTTCTCGTGAACGACATGGCAGGCGAATTCGGCATATCCGTCGATGAGGTG
>JBDSBT010000063.1:0-4563 GCA_039921425.1 Gemmatimonadaceae bacterium
AATACAAATCCGACCCCCGATGTGTTGGGCACATTCGTCCTGAAGTCAGACGAAGGTGAAGTAGTCCCCAACACTTCGCTGCTCGCTAATCCCTATCGCATGAGCGCCGCACTCGTCGTTCCGCCGCCGCTACCTGCCGATGCGCTTCAGATCTCTTTCGAGAGCAAGCTGCGCCTCAGGGAGCGGGCCGAGCTAAACATCCCTGATGCGCAACGCGCGTATCGTACCCGTGCGTCAGACTTGTCGCACCTCCGAACATCTTTGAGCGTTGCAATCCCGAACATCGGGGACAAGACTACATACAAGGTTCCGGCGAGTTGCAAGTCGTTCACAACGGTTACGGCGACAGCTCAGTACATCAGCAATAAGGCGATTATCTACACCGACGATGCATCGCCGCCAGGCGGATTCACGGCGACTGATTTCCAGGATATCGCCAACGAGTTCGACAACCTGATCTATCCCACCGATGTCTCGTACTTCGGGACACCGCTCGATCTCGACAACAACGGCCGTGTCATCATCTTGTATACGCCAGAGGTCAACAAGCTGACGCCTGCCGGCATGCCCGGTGGATTTGTCGGAGGATTTTTCTTTGCGGGAGACTTGTTTCCCGTGACAGCGCCGGCGGGTCAGTTTACATGCGCACAGAGTAATTTCGCAGAGGTCTTCTACGTGCTCGCCCCTGACCCTGGCGGAACGATCAACGGCAACGTTCGCACGACTTCCACGGTTCGTCAGGGAACGCGCGGAGCGATCGCCCACGAGTTCCAGCACATGATCAACGCATCCAACCGAATCGCGAGCCCAATCGATCAGGATTTCGAAGACACCTGGCTCGACGAAGCGCTCGCGCATTTGGCGGAAGACGTCAATGGTCGCACTCTGAAGGGCCTCTCCGATGACGCCAACGCCACCTTTGAGACGTTATCGACCAACATCAACGACTACGCCGCGTACTTCTTCCAGAATTTCGCTCGGCTTGCACGCTACATGGCACCGACTGGCGGCACGACCACCGGCTACTTCTCACCCACCAGCTCTGCGGCAGATACCTCGCTGGCAGTTCGCGGCGCGGCTTGGTCGCTGCTGCGGTACGCGGCAGACAACTATGCGCCAGGCGGCGACATCAAGGCGTTCACGAAAGCGCTGGCTGGCGGCCCGAACGTTGGCGTCAACAACCTGCTCCTTCGGTCTGGCAACATTCCGTTCGACACTCTCATCGCCGGCTGGATGGTTGCCAACTATGCGGATGATGCGGGAATCGCGGGACTCGCTACGAAGTACACGTACAGGTCGTACAACATGCGGAGTAACTTGTCAGCTCCGGTCATCGTGCCGATCAAGCAGTACCCGCTCCAGATCAACGACATTTCGGGCAGCGGGTTTGTGGCAACAAACCAGCAGGCACGTTCCGGCAGCGGTGACTACTATCGGTTCTCGAGAACCCCGGCCGGGCCAGCTCGCAGCTTCAGGTTCCTCAATACCGATGGAACCACCAGTGCAAGCTTCACCGGGGCGACCTTCTTTATCCTTCGGACGCAGTAGGAATAGGGCGGGTACTGGAGGTACCCGCCTACTTCTTGATCCGCCCTACCGAATCGATGGTCTTGTATGGCCCGGCGATCGCACTGTCCCTCGGCCTATCACCTAGGTCGATTGGTCTTACCGGCTTCCTCGTCTCGCCGATCGTTCCCTCTGTCGAGCCAATTGGCGGATGCACTGAGTCCATTGCATTGGAATCGGCCGACGGACCTTCGAGAGTTCCTGCCGCGTTCGTAGCGGCTGCGCTATCGACCGTTGTTGCGCTGTCTGCTTTCGACGCGCGCGAATCGCTATTGCAACCGCCAGCGGCCATCACCGCGCCATAAATAATCGCGGCTGCACATGCTCTATGTACTCGCGTCATTGTTTTTCAACCGGGCTCAATTGTCCGGTACGCGATATCAGCATCCGCGGTTTTAGGACGGTTTCCCACGCCGGCGCATCGCCACCGAGCAGCACATTCGACCTCGTCTGCGACGCAGATTGGCCGGGAATGTTGTACACGTCCGCCGCTGACGGATTCACGACATAACCAACGTCGGCGAGCGACTCAATGCTCATGATGCTGTAAGGATTCGGCGCGGCATTCACGAATCCGGTCATCAGCTCACCGCCGAAGGTCGATTCGCGCCAGTGCGAATCAGAAGTGCCGGGACAATTGGCGCAGTTCTCCAGCGGAACGCTTCCCGCACAAATCGATGACCCGCCGAGTGCAGCGCACGCAGCCACGCCGGCGGCTCCAGTAAAACGCGAATCTATTGTGCGGGCTCCGAGAAGAATGCCCCTGTTGTCCCAGAGCGTGCCGATACCGACGATGTGAAGCATCTCGTGCTCGATGACGTCGCGGATTGTGCCCCTGGCGATGAGAGTCTGAATGTCGTCCGAATCAAAGATCATGACGCCGAATGCGGTCAGCCCGCCGCTGGAAGCATTGCGGTTGAGGCAAGGTCCGGCAAACGCGAGAATCTTGCCGGCGCCATCGATCGGCTTCACTGCGGCGTAGATGACCAGATCGTCAACAATTCCTGCCTCAAAGGTCGTTCCGGTAACCCCGCAGGCGGCGTTCATGTCGATTGGACTTGCAACGTTGATGTCGGGCACGTCTCCAATCACACTCGCTTTGATTCTCGCGACAGCCGCAGTGAACGCGGCTGCCGCGGAATCGGGCACCGGTGTTCCGAAGAAACGAAGATCGATGTTGTAATCCGTCTGCACGGTGATGCCGGCGAGAGCCGAGAACCCTCCGGAACTCGCGCGCAGCGACTGCGGGATCGCGCTTTTGCCCAACCTGTATGAGGTTGCTGCGGCTGCTCCCTGCGCGTCTGCCGTAGCCACCGTTCCGGACACAGTGCCATCGCCTTCACCGATGGTGAACAACACCGGGGCACCGGGGACTCCGTTTCCAAATTGATCGCGCACCTGCGCAACCGGCGTCGGTATTGGCGCCGTGCCTGCGAACGCCACCTGATTGTTGCCAGCAGTGAACACAATCGACGCGGGTGCACCGGCCTTCCCATTTACACTGATCACTATCGGCTGCAGGCTCCCCACTGTTACCGTCACGGAATTCAATCCGGCAATCTTTCCGAGCGTCCACGTGCCGATGGAAGTCGGAGATCCGCCGCTCGATTTAGAGGGAGCGTCCGGAATGGTCCCGCCTCCCGCGGTTACGGCGATCGTCACGCCGACTCCTCCGAGCGTGCTGCCGCCGGCATCCTTGACGATGAACGTCGGCGCAATGGCAAGCGGAAGTCCAGCGGTCCCGTCCACCGCAATCGTTTGCGACGACGACACAGACGCGGGAGTGGCGGGAGGAGTGGATTCACTGCATCCCGCTACCACGATAGCCGCGAGAGCGAAAAATCCCCATCCAACTGATCTGAACAGTGTCACAATGCAATGCCTCGGCTAATGTGCTTCTCGGTCATTCAGTATACAGGCAACCCTATGCGGAGGCCACAAAAATGAAGGGAACGCGGAACGGCGGCAACGACGGCAACGGCCATATGGGGAGAACGGCAGGAGATAAACGGCGAGAATGGCGGGAGTTAAGTGCGGAATAAACTAGGGGGACAATCGGAACTACAGAAAAGATAAGGGGAGCAGCGCAACTACAGACAAAAACTTAAGGGGGAAAATCGGAACTACAGGGTTGGAAATGGTGGCGGGCGGGGACTGCGGAATTGCATCGTTCCGGGATGGAACGAGGGCCGGGGCGGTTCGGCGGTGAGCTACTAACTGAGGCGATCATTGGCGCGGCCATGGAGGCGCATTCGGTCATGGGCCCCGGATTGCTCGAGACGGCATATCAGGACGCGTTGTGCTATGAGCTCGGACAGGCCTCTCTGCCGTTCGAACGACAGCCGTTGGTAGGCTACACATACAAGACCATCCGGATCGATCGCGCATTTCGCCCGGACGTCATCGTACGGAACGAGGTGATTCTCGAGCTGAAAAGCGTGGAAAAACTGCTCCACATCCACGATGCCCAACTCCAAACGTATCTGAAAATTACCGGCCTCAAAACTGGGTTGATTTTCAACTTCAATACGAAATTTCTCAAGGACGGCATCCGGCGAATCGACCTTCTGTAATTCTGTAGTTCTGTAGTCCAAAAAAAACAATTCCCGTATTTCTCCCGCCTTTTCTCCGCAGTACCTCCCGCCCGTTCTCCCCAAATTGCAGTTTCCGCCCTTCCGTTTTTCAGCTTTCCCGGAGCGCGCTCATCGGCGTCTCCCGGAACACATCGCGCCCGGCGAGCAACCCGATAGTGATCGTCAGCGCGAGCATTCCGCCCGCAATCGACGCGGCCTCCCAAAGAGCAGGCGAAAACCCGCTTTCGAAGACGTAATGAGTTGTTGCCCAGCCCCCGCCGATTGCGAGCACCATCCCGGTGAAGCTTCCCAGCAGCCCCAGCAGCGCATACTCCGCCAGCAGAATCTTCATGATCTGTCCGCGAGTAGCTCCGAGCGTCTTAAGCAGAACGCCTTCGCGGATTCTGTCCCGGCGAGTTGCGGC
>JBDSBT010000064.1:0-6048 GCA_039921425.1 Gemmatimonadaceae bacterium
CGAGCGTCGGCTCGCTGGCCATTGGTGGAGCGATTGCCGGCGGCATTTGCGCGTTGATCGGAATCCTCATCTCGCACCTTCTTGGCGACGTTCCCGCTTCGCTGCTGCTGCTTGGCACTGTCAGCTCCATCGTTACAGGCGCAATCGGCGGCGCAATTGGAAAGGTCTTCTCCGCCGCGGCCACGGTTGTGTTGTTCATCGCTTTCTCGTCAGCCACGGTCTCGACAGCAAAAGCGCAGGCCGCTGCCACGACGAAAGATTTGGGGTGGCTCGTCGGAAGGTGGCAGGGAACGCTCGAGGCCTAAAAGCAGTCGTTCAAGTAGACACGGAAGATTTCCGAGGTCAGAGGTACAAGAGCCAGGGCGAGGTTGAAGCGACCCTCGGTCGCCCTCTTGTAACTGGCTTCTTCGCTTCTCAACTCTGAAATCTTCCGTGCTTATTGCCGCACGAGGAGGCGGTATATTCCCCCCAGCCTCTACCCAGAACCAATGTCCTACGAGTTCATTCTCACCGAGAAGATTGGCAGCGTCCTTCGGATTACACTAAACCGGCCGGACGTCCTCAACAGCTTCACTCTCGCAATGTCGCGGGAGCTCCGCGATGCGATTGCGTCCGCCCGCGCCGACAAGGCAATCCGCGCGATTTTGATAACTGGAGCCGGCAGAGGGTTTTGCGCCGGCCAGGACCTTTCCGATGTCCCGCCAGCAGTTGAAGGCCAGCTCGACCTGGGCGCGACAGTCAGGGAGACATATAACCCGCTCATCAAACTCATTCGTGAGATCGAGAAACCTGTCGTCTGCGCTGTAAACGGCGTTGCCGCCGGAGCTGGCGCCAATCTCGCGATTGCCTGCGACATCGTCATCGCGTCCGAGAACGCGAGCTTCATCCAGTCATTCTCCAAAATCGGTCTCGTGCCAGACAGCGGCGGGACATTTTTCCTCCCGCGCGCCATCGGCCTTCCAATGGCGACGGCCTTGATGATGCTCGGCGACAAGATCACTGCCCAGCGAGCTGCTGACATTGGGATGATCTACCGGGTAGTTCCCGCAACCGCGCTCGAAAGCGAAGCGATGAACCTCGCAAACCACCTCGCGGCGATGCCCACCAAAGGGCTCGGCTACACGAAACGCGCGGTCAATGAGTCGATGGGAAACAATCTCGAGCAGCAGCTCGCGATTGAAGAGGAAACCCAGACCCTGGCTGGACACACCCGGGACTTCGAAGAGGGAGTTGCGGCGTTCCGTGAAAAGCGAAAACCGGAATTTCGGGGAGAATAGTGGCTGACGCTCTCGTTCGTGACATGAAGGTCGGAGTCGTCGGTGCTGGAGCTATGGGAAGTGGCATCGCTCAGGTGGCGGCGTCTTACGGTCATCCAGTTGTTCTCTTCGACACGCAACAAGGTGCAGTCGAAAAGGGAATCGCCGGCATCGAAAAGAATCTCGCGCGAAGCGTCGAGAAGAATCGCATTACCGCCGATGAGCATTCTTCCATTCGATCACGCATTTCGACAGTTGCAGGCGCCGGCGCATCCAACACGCTGTCGGCCTTCGCCGATTGTGGACTGATCATTGAGGCGGTCGTCGAGAACATCGACGTCAAGCGTGATCTCTTCGGCCAGCTCGAGAACGTAATCGCGCCCGACGCAATTCTTGCGACCAACACATCGTCCCTGTCTGTCACGGCGATCGCCAGCGGATGCACAAAACCACAGCGGGTCGTGGGCGTTCACTTCTTCAATCCTCCGACAGTCCTTCCGTTGGTCGAGATCATCCCCGGCCTCGCGACGGATTCAGACGTAACAGGCCGGGTAGAGGCCCTCGTCGATGCGTGGGGAAAGAAGACCGTCGTGGCATCCGATACTCCGGGCTTCATCGTCAATCGAATCGCGCGGCCGTTTTACGGCGAGGCGCTTCGCATTTACGAAGAAGGAATCGCCGACATGGCGACCATTGATTGGGCGATGCGTGAGATCGGCGGATTCAAGATGGGGCCGTTCGAGCTGATGGACTTCATCGGCAACGACATCAACCTCGCGGCAACGAAGAGTGTCTACGAGGCGATGTTTAACGATTCGCGCTTCAAGCCGACGCTCACTCAGCAGCGCCTGTTCGACGCCGGGTTCCTCGGCCGAAAATCGGGGCGAGGTTATTACGATTACAGCCCCGGCGCGACCGCTCCCGAGCCGGTGCAGGATCGCGAGCTCGGCGACCTGATCTTCAAGCGAATCCTGTGCATGCTGATCAACCAGGCGGCGGACGCCCTCTATTATAGGGTGGCGAGCGCGCACGACATCGACCAGGCGATGATGCTTGGAGTCAATTATCCCAAAGGGTTACTCGCCTGGGCCGACGAGATGGGGATTCCCGAGACAGTGAAATGGCTCAGCGCCCTGCACGACTTCTACGGGGAAGAGCGCTATCGGCCCAGCCCGCTGCTCAAGACCATGGCGGCGGATGGGTTCACCTTCTTCAATGCGTGAGACCGAGTAACTTTCGGTCTTATCCGCCCCGACTCCTCCCAGCTTTTACGGAATGACTGGCACTATCTCGGAACCAAAGCAGTCTGGCGCTGACGCCATGAATCCCCGCCTCGACTGGAAGCGGATTGCATACCTGCTTCTCGCTTCGCGCGGCCTCGATGACACCGAGGAAAACCTCCTGCTTCCCGGGAAGAAAGTCGTCTACCAGTTCTCAGCTCGCGGGCACGATCTCGCCCAGATCATCCTCGGCTCGCTGATCGACGAAAAGCATGACGCCGCCGGCGCGTATTACCGGTCGCGTCCGCTTCTGTTGACACTTGGCCTGACGCTGGAGGATGCATTTGCTGCTCCCCTTCGCAAGTCCGGTGGATTCAGCGACGGCCGGGATATTGGGGTGGTCTGCAATCTTCCGAACGATGACGGGCCGGTTGTGCTACCGATGTCGGGCGATGTGGGGTCGCAGTACACGCCGTCGGTGGGCTGGGCGCAGGCCATCACCTATCATCGCGACGTCCTCAACGACACATCGTACGATCGATCCATCGCTGTCGTACTCGGCGGCGAGGCATCGACGGCGACGAACGGATTCTGGTCGGCGCTTACAATAGCAACCACGCTGAACCTGCCGATTCTCTTCTATATTGAGGACAATCGTTACGGGATCTCGGTGCCCAGCGATTTGCAGACACCGGGCGGCAACATCGCGGCGAATCTTGCGTCGTTCACGAATCTCTACATCAAGCAGGGCGACGGAACCGACCCGGCTGAAGCCGCCTCGCTGTTCGAGGATGTAGTTGGACACGTTCGCGACCGGAGGGGCCCGGCTCTGCTGCGACTCGAAGTGCCAAGACTCTGCGGGCACTCGGGCCAGGACACACAGGCCTACAAGACAGAAGATTGCATCGCAGACGAAAAGGCGCGCGATCCGCTTCCGAAGCTGTACCGCTATCTGGTTCCCTCGGTGATGTCAGAAGATGAGTGGAGCGATCTGGAAGCGAGGGTCGAGCGCGACGTCGCGTTTGCGCTTGAAGGCGCGTTGAATCGCTCAGAGCCGGACGCGTCGAGGATCACGCGTTATCGGTTTGCGGAATTCGACTCAAACGGGAAGCTGGATGTGCAACTCACTGGTGGACTGGCGCCGAGCGGGCATGAGTTTGCAGAGAGCAGTGAGGTACCGGCGCCGGAGCCACAGCGCACGAATATGCTCACGGCAATTCGGCGGACAATCGAGCACGAGCTGAGGACGAATCCGAAGGTTCTTGTTTTTGGTGAGGACGTGGGACCGAAGGGCGGCGTTCATGCGGCAACGATGGGATTGCAGGACGCGTTCGGCGACAAGCGAGTGTTCGACACGAGCCTGTCGGAAGAGGGAATTATCGGACGCGCAGTCGGCATGGCCATCGCCGGGCTGATGCCTGTCGCTGAGATTCAGTTTCGGAAGTACGCGGACCCGGCAACGGAGCAGCTCAACAACTGTGGGACGATGCGCTGGAGAACGGCGAATCGGTTTGCAGCTCCAATCGTTGTCAGAATGCCTGGCGGTTTCGCTAAAGTCGGAGATCCGTGGCACAGTGTGTCGGGCGAAGTGATGTGGGCGCACGCGATCGGTTGGCAGATGCTGTTTCCATCGAACGCTGAGGACGCGGTTGGCCTTCTCCGCGCTGCACTCAGAAGCAACAATCCGACGATCTTCTTCGAGCACCGACATTTGCTCGATGGTCCATGGGCTCGCCGTCCATATCCCGGCGACGATTTCGTCCTCCCGCTCGGCAAAATGCGCATCACGGTGCAAGGCGATTCGATGACAGTCGTCACGTGGGGAGCGATGGTCGAGCGTTGCGAGCTGGCCGCAAAGAAGCTCGGCGAATCGATCGAGATCGTCGACCTTCGGACGATCTCTCCGTGGGATCGCGACGGAGTTCTCGAATCGGTTCGTCGCACGCGTCGTTGTCTCATTGTGCACGAGGACGGAATGACCGCCGGCTTTGGCGCAGAAGTCGCGGCGGTCGTTGCAGAGGAAGCGTTCTTCAATCTCGACGCCCCAATTCAGCGTCTCGCAATTCCCGATGTTCCGGTCCCGCACAATTTCAAGTTGATGGAGGCCGTTGTTCCGACGGTCGAATCGATCGCTGCGAAAATGACTGAAGTCCTCGAAGCCTAGGAATAAAACATGGCGAGTCTGGTTGATGTGACGGTGCCTGTCGGTCAGGCTGAGGGAACCGAATCGGTTGTGTCCACGTGGTTCAAGGCCGTCGGCGATGAAGTGACTGCGAATGAGCCTCTGCTCGAGATCAGTACCGACAAGGTGAACATGGAAGTCGCCGCGCCGGCGAGCGGGCGGCTGGCCGAGATCCTCAAGAATGATGGTGAGCAAATAGAGCCCGGTGAAGTTCTGGGAAGGGTAGACACTGCTCCATCGACCGCTCGAGCGACGGCGCCAATGAGTACGCCGCCGGCAGCCGCATCACAGGCGGACGGAACCGAGAAAGCTCCCGCTTCCACGTCAAGCGATGCATTTGCTGATTTGAGTCCGGCGGTCCGCAAGCTGGTGAAGGAGAACAACGTTGACCTGTCGCGAGTGAAGGGCAGCGGTCGCGCCGGACGCATCACGTATCAGGATGTTGTGGACTTCGTGGACTCAGGTGCGGCAGCAGCGGTGACTGCAGCACACGAAATACCGGGCGCGCGCTCTTCAAAGCCGGCGAAGAAGTCGGCGATAGCTGGAAAGCTCGTTCCCCACAATCAGATGCGGCGGAGCATCGCGAACCACATGGTGCAAAGTGTGGCAGCCGCTCCGCATGTGACGAGCGTGTTCGACGCGGATCTTTTCGAAGTCGTCAAGCATCGCGACGCCAACAAGAACGAGTTCCAGGACCGCGGTGTAAAGCTGACGTATACCGCCTACTTCGTGAGAGCGGCGGTTGCGGCTTTGCAGGCGGTTCCGGAAGTGAACAGCCGCTGGCACGACGACGCGCTCGAGTTGTTCAGCGACATCAACATCGGCATTGCAACCGCACTCGGCTCGGGCGGGCTAATCGTTCCCGTGATCACGAAAGCGCAGGATCTCGATTTGTTCGAGACCGCGAAGAGACTTCAGGACATCACCGAGCGCGCGCGTACGGAGAAGCTCGACGCGCGCGACGTTCAGAACGGCACGTTCACGATCTCGAACCATGGCGTGAGCGGCAGCCTGTTTGCGGCTCCGATCATCATCAACCAGCCGCAGTCGGCGATCCTGGGAGTTGGGAAGATGGAGCGTCGTGTGGTGCCGGCGGCGGTGAGTGGCGACGAGATAATGGTGAAGCCGATGTGTTACGTCACGCTAACCATCGATCACCGCGTGCTCGATGGTTATCAGGCGAACCTCTTCCTCACTGCGCTCGTCGAATATCTCCAGTCGGTTTAGGTCGTATGTAGTCCCATTCATTAGTTGTGGCAGATTCATAACACGCTGGCCCATGTGTTTAGTCGGCTGCTCGCGCGAGTCCGGTAATTGCTTCAGGTTCTTTGAAGAGTTGACCCCAACAACGCAGAGGCATCAATGAGCGGAATCGCCGACATGGTCCAGC
>JBDSBT010000065.1:0-3845 GCA_039921425.1 Gemmatimonadaceae bacterium
CCGACGTAGACGAGCGTTCCCGGAATCGGCCGATAGCTGAACAACCAGTCCATCGTGAACTCGTTGCTCTTTGTGCCTGAAGCCGCAATGCCTCCGATTAGAATCGGATTGCCGTTTCGATCTTCGAGCGGAGAGCGGGAACGCGCGGCATACTGTCCGACCAGGCGGACAAAGATCGATGGAGTGACCTGATACTCTGTCTTGATGCGGGGAATTGTCTCAGTTGAAAACCTCGCCCCATTTCTGCTCCGATCGAGAACCAGACGCGAGAATTGAATTGAATTTCTGAGTGCCGTGGTTGGGCGCAGATCGATTGCAGCATCCATCCGGGTGCTTGCTCCCTCTGCGGCTTCCCTGAAAATTGGGGTCGATCCGTGTGTAATCCCCGAAGACGCGCTGATGAACCGAAGCGTCGGAGTGGTTACGCGGAACGACGCAGCGATCTGGTTGTCCTCGAAACCGGGAACAACGAATGGGGCAACGACGCCAGCTTTGGAGACAGTGTAGCGAGAATAGTCAGACTGTTTGTACGCGAACCCATTTCTCGACAACGCGCCGCTTACCTGCCATCCGCCACGCAGTGTCGCGCTTGGAGTGACCGCTTCGGTGCTCTCGATTATCGGCCGTCGATTCAGGTAATCCCACGTTCGCTGAAGCTGGATAAACGTTCCGTACGTTTGAACGAGCGCGCCTTTTTGCCCATAGAAACTGAGCCGGTTGAACGCGTTCGTTTGAATAACACCCGTGCGATTCACGAACCCCGCTGCCGCGCTGAAGGCCGGCTCGACTCCGCGAAGGGTGTAGTGAAATCCCCATTGGCGACCGGTGCGGTCCCAGTCCCCTTGCAAGAGCGATCCGTTGCGATGACTTGCGATGCTATCGGTCCAGCTCTGCGCGGCCTGGAGTTGCACGAAGTAGAGTTTCGAGTGATAGAAGCGGAAATCGAGTCCGCCAAGCCGAGAGAAATTGTTGCCGTCTTCACGCGTAGTGAGAACGGAGCCGAGCGTGTACTGGCGACCAAAATCTTTTCGCAGACGCGCAATTCCATAAAGAGGATTGCTGCGTCCGTTCCACGAATTGACCTGATCGTCCTGAACCAGCATGGAGGCAACGTTCATTCCGGCGAGCTTCCCAGCCAGCTTGAGTCCGCCGGTTGGCCCGACGATCCGTCGCGTATAGATCAGCTGATTGGGAGTGTCAAAAAGCTCCAGACCGTCGAGAAAGAACGGCCGCTTCTCAGGGTAGAAGAGAGCGAATCTCTCGTTCAGTAAAACCTGTCCGACATCCGCCTCAACCTGGGAAAAATCCGGGTTGATCGTGGCGTTGAGCGTGAGATTCTGTCGAACCCCCCAGCGAGCATCTCCACCAAAGTCACCGCGAGAGACGTATTCGTGACCGTTCACACGCTGGGAGCCATCCACTCTTCCGGTGAAAGTCGGAGTCACCTCGAGCACCAGGCCGCGATGCATGTCGTGCAGTCCCTGGAGCGATCCAGACTGAGCAAGAAAGTTTGCGCTCGCTCTCAACGCAGGCGCCCAGCTATCCTGGAATCCTGAATGCTGAATTCTGCGAAGGATGTGAATGCCCCAGGCCTGAACGTCGCCGTCCTGGTAACGAAGGCTCTTGAACGGGATGCGCACTTCTATTTCATACCCGGCCGGCACAAGTCGCCCCTTGGACTCAAACGCGTAATCAGGGTTGAGGTCTACCGTACCATCGAGTGGATTGATATTTCGAAATCCACCGCCAGTCGCAGATGCCCCGCCGGCGCCGCCGGCAAATTGTGAACTCCGCGTTCCATCCTGCTGGACGCCGAGCGGGTTGACGCCGAACAGGAATGCGATCTGGCTGCCATTGTCGGTGTCGAGGAGAATCTGGACGTGATCTTCGCTGGCGATGTCGTCGCGATTCGCTTGCGTCGCATGAACGACATTGCCGTGAATCTCGGTTGCCTTGATACCGAAGTAGATCGCATCCGCTCCGTACCACACACGCACTTCCGTCGGCTCCTCGGCGGCACGTCCATCAACCGGCTGGTACTGAGAGAAACCTGTCAGTCGCGCGGCGCGCGACCACACCGGCTCATCGAGACGTCCGTCAATCGTCGCGACAGTATCGATTCGCGGAATTGCGACGTGCGTGCGATTGGCCCGCCCATCGTAGACAAGCGAAGAGTCCTGCGTCAGCGTTGCCGCGAGAAGGGCTGCGATCAGCATGGACGAAGAATCTACAGCTCATTTCAGCGTCCGGCTTCCTTCAGCAGCTTGTCCACGACCTTGTCCTGCTCGTCGTACGATCCTTCGCCGTAATGGTGGTAGCGAATGCGACCCTTTGCGTCGATGAAATACGCCGCAGGCCAATAATGATTGCTGAAAGAGTTCCATACGCCATAACTGTTATCCATCACGACTGGGTAGACAACACCCAGCGACTTCACCTGCTCGCGCACGTTCGCTTCGACTTTTTCCCGAGGGAATTCCGGAGTGTGCACGCCGATAACCACCAACCCGCGTGCTCTGTACTTCGCCTCGAGCGCCTTTACGTGCGGCAGAGCGTTGAGGCAGTTGTAGCACTCGAAAGTCCAGAAATCGACCATCACGACTCTCCCGCGCAGTGACGCGAGGTCGATTGGCGCCGAGTTGATCCACGGCCCTCCCTTGGAGAACCCGGGCGCCTCACCCTCATCCGGAAGCGGTTTCTCCTTCACTTCGGCCGCAAACTGCTCGAGCGATTCACCCTTGTCGATTGATTCGGCTTGTACCGGCTGGGCGCCGAGTTTTCGAATCAGGATCTCTTCGGCGCCGGCGGTCTGAATGATTCCGCCTTTTGCGAACAACGTTCTATCCCAACCCATGACGATGATGAAAACGCCCGCGAGCGCTGCGACGCCGAGTGTCCGACGGACCCATCGGTCGGCTCCGGCATAGCGCTTCATCGACTGAAGGACGCGCGAGCCAGCGAACATCGCGATCCCAAGTGACGTCGCGGCACCAAGCGCGAACGCTGTGAAGAGCAGGGCCGAGTTCGTCTTCGATCCGTTCAACGCAGCCGCCGCAATCACAAGTCCCAGGATCGGTCCCGCACAAGGCGCCCAAAGTAGTCCAATCGCCGATCCAATGACAAAATTGCCTGCTTTGCTGCGGGTACCGGATGCTTTTCGGTCGATGTCAGAACCGAGCCCAACCAACGGGCGTGTGAGTGCGTCCGTAAAGCGCGGCATGAGCAGACTGGCCGAGACGACGGCGAGAAGCGCGATCGCTCCGTACCTGCCTATTTCATTTGCTTTGACGATCCACGTGGCGCTAGCTGTTGCCACTGACGCGACGACCGCGAAAACGCTGGCAAGGCCAAGCAGCATCGGAAGCGTCTCTCGCGCAAACGATCGATCGGCCCGCGAGAAGACGAGCGGAACGATCGGAAGGATGCACGGACTCAGAATGGTGAGTATGCCGCCAAGGTATGCCAGGAAGATCAACTTGTTGTCCGGTTGGTGATACGAACTGTACGCCTGGTCGCGTTGGATGGTTCCATCTAGAGCCAGCGCTTCACGCGTTTACGGTATCCATCGTATGCTGTGCCGAATTGCGCGGACAGATAGCGCTCTTCGCGTCTTACGACAAAGCGAAACAGAAGCAACAAGGCAACCGGAAGGAAAATGACAGCCCACCATGTGTTGAGCAGAAGGATTCCCCCCATGTAAGCGACGGTCATTCCTGTATACATGGGGTTCCGCGTAAAACGATACGGACCCGTTTCCACTAGCGAGCTGGCTGGACTGTTGGGAATGATCGCCGTGTGCGCACGTGCGAAGGTGATCATTCCCCATGCGGCGATAGCGAACCCGC
>JBDSBT010000066.1:0-4815 GCA_039921425.1 Gemmatimonadaceae bacterium
CGCCGACACCTGGACGCCCTGTACGGATGGGCGAACACGATCGAGCATCTCTCTCGCGATCGCGATTCCTTCCTGAACGCCGTGCTCCTTCGACTTGTCGTTCGCACGTCTCATGCGGTCGATCACACGCTGGGGAACTGTCACCCCTGGAACCTCGTTCGCGAGAAACTCGGCGTTCCTGACTGAAACGAGCGGCCAGATCCCGGCGATGATCGGAATGCGATTGCTATCGAGCTTCGCCAGGAACGCTTCGAGCTGCTCGACATCGAACACAGGCTGAGTGATTGCGTACTCCGCCCCCGCTTCCACTTTCCAGGTGAACCGCTTCAGCTCGTGCTCCAGATCTATCGCTCCAGGGTTCACCCCAACGCCAATCGCGAAGCCAGTCGGTGCGCCGATGGCATTTCCACCTGGATCGAGACCGTGATTGAGCTTGTTGACGAGATTCGTCAGCCCAATCGCGTCAATGTCGAAAACTGCGGTCGCGTTCGGATAGGGGCCCATCTTCGGCGGATCGCCGGTGATGATGAGCATGTTCTTCAATCCGATCGCCGCCGCGCCCAGCAGATCGGAAAGCATGCCGAGCAGGTTGCGGTCGCGGCAGCAGTAGTGAGTGACTGTCTCGATGCCCACCTGTTGCTCGATCAGAAGACTCGTGAGCAATGCACCCATGCGACTCTGCGCGCGCGGTCCGTCCGGCACGTTGACCGCATCGACGCCCGCATCCTTTAGCGACCGCGTGTCGCGCAGCATCTTCGACGCGTCCACACCACGGGGCGGAACGATCTCAACACTCGTTACAAACTCACCACGCGCGATCCGTCCGGCGAACTTCGACCGCTCACCGAACGGAATCGGCTCGACGCCGTTGTCCTCGAGCACGATTGGCGGGACATCACCCTCGCGCGAAACGCGTTTGGGGACTCGCGCCTGACGCGGCGACAACGGACGAATGCCTTCGACCATCGCCTCGATGTGCTCAGGTGTTGTTCCGCAGCATCCACCGACGATCTTCGCGCCAGCGCGCACCAGATGCGCCGCATACGTCGCCATGTACTCCGGGCTCGCCATGTACATGCTGCGGCCGCCTACCTCACGCGGCATTCCGGCGTTAGGCTGGGCGCTGATCTTCTTCCGGGTGACCTTCCTCATGTCTTCCACTGCATCAAGAATCGTCTGCGGCCCGACTGAGCAATTGAGCCCAATGACGTCCGCTCCGAATGCATCGAGCGCCTTCGCGATATCTACCGCCGATGCGCCATACGGAGTGAGACAATCGGTGCCGATCGTCATCTGCGCGATGACAGGCATCGCCGGATCTACCTCGCGCGCGGCGAGAATGCCTTGCTCGATTTCCGCAATGTCGGCAAACGTCTCGAGAAGAAAGAAGTCAGCTCCGCCGTCCCTCAACCCATGCATCTGTTCCGCAAAGATGCCCCTCGCCTCTTCGTGCGATGTCGGGCCGTACGGTTCGAGGCGAACACCCAGCGGGCCGACTGCACCTGCGACGAGGACGTTATCGCCAGCTTCCTCGCGAGCGATTGTCGCCGCTGCCTTGTTGATCGCGTGGACCTGTGATTCGAGACCGTACGGAGTGAGCTTTGTGCGGCTCGCCCCGAACGTGTTCGTTTCGACTATCTCTGCACCTGCTTTTACATAAGCGCGATGTACTTCCTTGACGAGGTCGGGCGCGCGAAGGCCGAGCTCATCGTAGCACTGATTGATGAACACGCCCTTTGCGTACAGCATGGTCCCCATCGCGCCGTCGAATACGACAACCTGCTCGGGGTCGAGCAAGCGGCGAATGAGGTCCTGACGATCTGTCATCAACGAGCTCCAGTCGGTGCGTGTGTAATCGTCACGTTCGGAGCAGGTGAGCTCGGAGTCGTACGCTGTGTGGAATCGTGAACTCGCCAGTTCCGACTCGCTCAAGGACTTCACGCGCTTTACGCCGGGTCGATCCGTTGGCCGCAGCGATTGGCCCGACGAGCGCATACGCAAATCCAGGTATTCCGTACCTGACGCCAATACCGAAGTACGCCATGACCACCGATACTAGGCCAACCACCGCGAAGGCGAGGTAGTGCAGGCTGTGAGTCTGCGCATCGTACGCGGCCAGCGTATCGATGCCCAGTTGTGGGCGCGTCTTGTACGCATGCCTGTAAAGAAGGGCAATCATGAGAAAAACCATCGTCCAGCCGAGCCCGTATATGATTAACAGCGAGCCGACCTGGTCGCCGCGAAGGATTATGTCGGACCGGTCTCCGAACATCCCCACGATCGCCGTCGCCATGAACTTCAGGGGATACACGTAGAAGAGCACCGTGAATAGCAGGATGCCATTGACGATGAAGGTGTGCGTGTCGCCAAGTGCGTAACGGCGGAACACGTTCGTGTGTGCAACCCAGATGAAGTAGAGCGCGCCAAAGCTCAGCGCGAACGGGACGAATCCACGGAGGTTGTGCAGAAGCTCACCGAAGTCGCGCGGAACTTCCAGACTGACAACGAGCAGTGTAGCGGCGAATGCGAACATTGCATCCGTGAACGCCTCGATCCGAGTGGATTCGTGCTCGCGCTCTGCTATCATGTGTCGGCTCGTGCTTCGGCTAGTGATATCTCGCCAGTTTCTGCGCGGTCGAGTGCGACCGCGGGATCGACAGATTCGGCGGCCTCAGATGTGAACTTCTTCGCAACTTCGGTGCTTTCGGCGCGAGCGCCAGCGTCGTCAACGATTCCGCGAACAGCGTAATACTTCGCTTCCGGGTGATGGATAATGACTGCCGCAGTGCTTTGTTCCGGGAGAAGCTGGAATGATTCGGTGAGGTCCATATCCAATGCCTCCTTTGCGGGGAGAAGCTTGAACACCGTCGCGTGATCGTCGAGATCGGGGCACGCGCCGTAGCCCCATGAATAGCGTTTTCCGGCAGAGGTTCCAAGCTCTTTCTTGATGCGGTTATGCAGCCATTCGGCGGTAGCTTCCGCGGCTTCGACTGAGAGACCGTGCGCGTATAGCGCTTCCGAGTACTCGTTGTTGCCCTGGAGCTTCTCAAACTGGTGTGTTGCTTCCTTGCCGACAGTGACGATCTGAAGAGGAAGGACATCGACGTCGCCTGATTCTGTCGAGCGAATGTAATCCGCGAGGCAGAGACGCTCGCGACCAACCATGCGAGGGAAATGGAATCGCGCGATCTCGCGGAGTGAGCCGCCGTCGCTCGAGTAGGCTGCCGGATCGTACACGATGATGTCGTTGCCGAGCGATTGAACGGGGAAGTATCCGTAGACCGCCTGTGGCTTGATCCAGCCATTCTCGGATGCGTCCTTCTTTAGACGAGCGAGCGCCGGTTCGAATTCGTTCTTGATCGTGTTGTAGTACGCTTCGCCCGATCCGCGCGCGCCCCATTGCAAACGATAGAGCTCGTCGAGATCGAGGAGGTCGAACACTTCGTCGATCGGGATGTCGCGCAGGACGCGAGTTCCCCAGAACGGCGGATTCGGAAACGGATTGTTTGCCGCGACATCGCTCCGCGCGCCGCCTTCGTCGCCGGCGGAGATTTCCTTTCCGACGGTTGCGCGGAGGAAGACGTCCGTGCGTGCCTGCTCGAGGTTGGTCGCGATGAAATCCTCGCGGCGATTGTCCTGGAGCTTGTCCATCGTCTCAAGGCCTTCGAACGCGTCCTTGCAGTAGAACACACCAGCGGCGTATTCACGCTCATTCTCGACAAACAGTGCGCGACGGCCGAAGCGGCGGTTGATCGCGGCTCCGCCGATCAAAACCGGAATCTTCATTCCGCGCTTGTCGAGCTCTTTCACGGCGAGAGGCATCTGCTTCGACGTCGAGACGAGGAGAGCACTCAACCCGATCGCATCGGCGCCGACTTCGACTGCCTTCTCGAGGATCGTGTTGACCGGAACCTGTTTGCCGAGGTCGTAGACGGTGTAGCCGTTGTTGGAGAGGATCGTGTTGACGAGAGACTTGCCGATGTCGTGCACATCACCGTAAACAGTCGCAAGCACGACCTTTCCTTTCGTATATCCCTCGGCTTTTTCGAGGAACTGTTCGAGGTGTTTCACCGCTTTCTTCATGACTTCCGCGGACTGCAAAACGAACGGAAGGATGAGCTCGCCGGCGCCGAACTTGTCACCGACCTCTTTCATGGCAGGAAGGAGGACTTCGTTGAGAATCTGGACGGGTGTTTCGCGGACGCCTGCGGCGTCAAGCTGTGTTTCGATCCCTTCTTTTTTTCTGTGCAGAATCATCCAATGAATCCGCTCGGCGGGAGTCATCCCGGCGGTCGGATCCGCCTTTTCTGTGGTCTCCGTAGTCTCTGTGTCAGAGTTGTTCGCGAAGTACTCGATGAAATGCTGGAGCGCGTCAGGCTTCTTGTTCCACACAAGGTCGTTCGCCAGCTCTCTTTCATGATCGGAGATTTCGGCGTATGGCCGGATGTGGGCAGGATTTACGATCGCAGCATCGAGCCCGGCGGCAACGCAGTGGTGCAAAAAGACTGAGTTCAGGACTGAGCGAGATTCGGGCGTCAGCCCGAAGCTGACATTCGACACTCCCAGTATCGTCGAAACTCCGGGAAGCTCTCGTTTTATCAGACGGATCCCCTCGATCGTCTCCTTTCCCGAGTTGATCCACTCCTCATCGCCCGTCGCGAGCGTGAACGTCAGTGCGTCGTAAATGAGGTCTTCAGGAGCGAGTCCGTACTCGTCCACTACTATAGTATAGATGGCCTTGGCGACCTCGAGCTTCCGGTCGCGGGTTTTGGCCATGCCGACTTCGTCGATAGTGAGCGCGATGACCGCCGCGCC
>JBDSBT010000067.1:0-12360 GCA_039921425.1 Gemmatimonadaceae bacterium
ACCATCTGAAAGATCACGTCGCTCACCGGACCCTTGTAGGGCACCCGGCCCTCGATGCCTTCGGGCACGAGCTTCTTCGGCGAGAGCTCACCTTCCTGAAAATATCTGTCGGCGCTCCCATCCTGCATCGCGGCCATGCTGCCCATTCCACGGATAATCTTGAAACGCCGGCCCTCGAGCAGGATCGATTCACCAGGCGATTCCTCGGTGCCGGCCAGCATCGAGCCCATCATCACGCTCGACGCGCCCGCAGCGATCGCCTTCACGATGTCGCCCGAGTACTTGATTCCACCATCAGCGATAACGGGAATGTCGCCTGCACCTTCGACGGCGTCGAACACGGCCGTTAGCTGAGGCACGCCAACACCAGTCACCACGCGGGTCGTGCATATCGAGCCAGGCCCGACTCCAACCTTCACTGCATCGACGCCCCTCTCCACCAGCGCTGCCGCTCCTGATTTGGTCGCGATGTTTCCGGCGATGAGCTGAACATCGGGAAATGCATCTCGCGCCTCTGCGGTAGCCTTAAGCACTCCCTCGCTGTGGCCGTGCGCCGTGTCGATGACCAGGACATCTACTCCTGCATCGACGAGCGCATTTGCGCGGTCGCGGAAATTCGCCGCACCGATCGCTGCGGCCACCATGAGGCGACCGTGCTCATCCTTGTTGGCATTGGGAAATTCGCGCCTTTGATGAATGTCCCTGACCGTGATCAGCCCCTTAAGCTCTCCCTTCGCGTCCACTACCGGCAGCTTTTCGATTCTGTGCTTTCCGAGAATCCGCTCAGCCTCTTCGAGAGTCGTTCCAACGGGAGCGGTGACGAGACCTTCAGAGGTCATCGCCTCGCGGAGCGGCTGATCCAGATTCCGCTCGAACTGAAGATCGCGGTTCGTGATGATCCCCACGAGCTGCCCGTCGCGATCGACGATCGGAACGCCAGAGATTCGGAAGCGCTTCATCAGCGTCACAGCTTCGCGCAATGTCGCGTCGGGCGACAGCGTAATCGGATTGAGAATGATCCCGCTTTCCGATCGTTTAACCCTGTCTACCTCGGCGGCCTGCCGGTCGATCGACATATTCTTGTGAATCACCCCGATGCCGCCAGACCGGGCCATTGCCATCGCCATCTCTGATTCCGTGACGGTGTCCATCGCCGCAGAAGCGAACGGGATGTTGAGCGTAATTGTACGGGTGAACCGGGACTTGGTGGACACGTCCTTCGGATGAACGATCGAGTGACGAGGCGCGAGGAGGACATCGTCGAAAGTCAGGACGACGTCCTCGCGAACCCGCCGCGCTCCGTAGTTCCGTTCCTCAGACTCCCTGAAACGCGAAAGCCCGCCTCCGGACGACGCCGGTTGAGCGGGCTTTGGCGATGCTGGTCGAGATGTGGTTGCCATGGCGGAATGTAGGCAAAGGGCTCAACGAAAACAACTCGGAACGGGCCTAGGAACAGAGCAGTTGTCTTGAAAGCCGTTTGCTGTTTCGCTTAGCAGGTCGTTCGCATGACTAAAGTCTCCCGATCGTCCTCAAGCGGCGACGCATGCGACGCGGCAGAAAGAACGCACAGGCAGCAAGCACCTTTTCGAGATTGAGATCGGTCAGCTCGGCCGGATCTCCCACCCAGTAATCATGCAGCACGGCCCTGCCGGCGTTTCCGATGAGCCTCTGAAGAGCAAGGATCAGGAGAAACACATCGTCAACTTCACCGAGAAACGGGACGAAGTCCGGGATGATGTCCACGGGCAGAAGGATGTAAGCGATTGCTCCCGCAACTACCAGCTTGTCAACCGCCTTTACTCGGGAATCGGTGATCAGTCCGTAGAGCAGTCGCAGAAAATTCGGCAGCTCGCTGATTGTGCCCATCACCGTGCGTTTGGCTCCTTTTCGGGGCGCACTGTCCACCTTTACGTCGGGAGGTAGTCGCCGGGCGCGCCTGCCGCTGACGGGGGTCGATCGCTTCTTGGCTGTCGTCACTTTGCTTCCTCTGGGGGAGTGTGCGGTAGCTGGCTGCCCAGCTCATGCGGTCCACCTCGCGGAGGAACCGACGGAGCCGGTGTCTCGGCGCTGCCGGAAGCGGCGCCCATGATCCCCGTTGCAACAGACTTGCCAGCGGCTGCAACCTCGTTGATTGCGCCCACTGCCCGGTTCATGATGCTCATGGTCCCCGAGATGGCGCTGGCCGACACCTTACCGGCCCGCAGAGTGCTCTCGACGCCTTCGGCAAATCGCGTCAGCGTATTCGGAGCAGGTGCATTTCTCGGTGCGTATTTGGAATCGAGAAACTCGATGAAATCGAGAACCTGATCGAGCTTGTCGTCAGGCATCAGGTCGAGCTTTCTAAACAGTCGTTCGCGAAGAATGTCGTTCATCCGCTTCTCCTCAACCGCGCCAGCGAGCGCGCTTTCCGCGCGCGTCGATGTGCACGTATGTCGTTCGCGTGTGCCCGCTAGTATAGATCCCCAGTCCACCTACGAGACCGGGATGCTTGAGTTCCACGATCTCGACGGCAAGACCGACCATTCTGCTATCCATCGACGTGTACTTGCCGTCACCATTCGCGTCGATCGCAACGTCGGCGGCATCACCATACTGATGCTGGCTGTCCCGCGCTGCGCGCGCAATCCGGCGGTTGTGGTCGGGTGCTCGAAAACCGGAATGGACGTCGAGGGCAAGATGCACTTCGTCGACCGTTCCGCCGTGCCAGCGCGCGAGCTCCGAGATGACGAGCTCGAGCTTGTCGAGGAGACGAGGACTGACGGCCGCATAGCGAGGCCAGGTTTCCTGGGAATCATGATTCAGAAAATCGCCGACTCTCAGATGCTTGCTGATCGGCAGATCGACGTCACTCTGGTTGATCTCGAGAAACCCTTCCGGTGGTTCCTGTCCGGTTCCGATCCGCTCGGACAGGTACATACCGATTCGATAGCCGTTCAGCATCGCGCCCTCCTTGTCCTTGAAAGGAACAAGCACTGCCAGGGTGAGGCCTTCGATGATCCGGCGCTTGTCACCACGGACGAGAGCAAGGCGATAAAAACCCGGTCTCGACGGCGCTTGAACGTTCGCTCCGTTCAGCTGGCGGGCCGATTCGCCGGAGGTGCTGTCGCCGTTCCGAATCCAGCTATACGCAAGAGCAGTCGGATCGCCGCGCACATCGAGCGGATACTCCAGCTTCTCGCCGGGTAAAGAAAACTTGAGGAGCACACCGCCGCTTTCGCCAAATGCCGAAGCGGACGGGGCGGCAAACGGCAGCGCGTGCGTCAGGAAGGTTCCAAATGGCTTCATCTGGAACGACGGTAGGGGATGCCCGAACTGAAAGGCGCCAAGCGTGGCGGCAATCAGGAGACTGACTGTAATGATTGTCGCAGGTCGCTTATGGCGATACGACGACTCGGCCGGCGAGTTAAGTCGCCGGCCGGGTAGTGATGAATCCATAGTTACAACTTAGTGTCAGAAATGCTTTTACGCCCTAGTAGATGTAAACGGGCGTTCCCACCGGAACCATGTCGTACAATTTTTCCACGTCTTCGTTCCGCAGCCGGACGCATCCGTGACTCGCCGCGTGGCCGATCGACGACGGGTCGTTTGTCCCGTGTATGCCATAACCGTCGCCCAGTTCCAGGCGGCGCGTTCCAAGCACGCCGGCGTAGCGGCGCTGGTTCACTCCATAGGGCGGGATGAGAATGTTGCCATTGACGACGATTTCATGGCCCTCGGTGGCCTGCATCGGGACCTGACGGCCGTCCGAATACTGCTTCACTATCTCGGAACCGCTCACCTTCACGACAGAGCCGTCAGATTGAGGGATGACCGTGCCACGCTCCATGTGTGCGAGGCCAAGGCCGCGCTTATTGGCCATTTCCTGGAAATGCCAGTCGGGAGGGACCCAATCGGGGTCGATGCCCTTCCCTTCGACAGTCAAACGACCTCGCGGAGTGTCGAACTTGTACTGCTTGGTTCCACCGCCACCAACGAGCGACTTGCCGCTTCCAGTTGCGACTGGCGCCTCGAACAGGATCTCGCTTCCGCGCTTGAACCAGAGGCGATTTTCCGTGATGCTGACGACGATGTACGGAGTACTGGCCGACACCACGGGATTGTCTGTGACGAGGCGGTTAAGGCTGTCGGTCGTCGAACCGAGCTTCGCCTTCACTTCGTCAAGAACGCCGAGGTTGTCGTTGAAAACCATCCGGTTGACGTCGCGCTCGTAACGAAGATTTGCAGTCTTCGTCACCAGCGTCGCGCTAGCCGTGGCGGCCAATGCGAAGGCCAGCAGCGTTCCGTACACCCACTTTCCGCCGTGTGTCAGCGTATTTGCGATACCCATTCATCACCTCAGCTCGAGCGAGCGCTCGTCAGTAAAAGTATACCCGCATGCCGAGACTGAGATTCGGCATTATCGCTGTCAGGTCGTTGCGACTTATTCGTACCCCGCCTGGGGGAATTGGCTTCGTATCGGTGGCGAGCGGATTCGCATCCGACGGGGCGATGATCGTACCGCCCTCCAGTCCAATTCCGTCGTCGGAGATCTTTGCCACGGTGCGCTCCCCGCGCGGAACAACGACCGGAATTGAGTCGGCGCCGTTGCTGACTTTCGTATCTGCCCCAAACAGTGCCGCCATCTCGCGAAGCACTGCACCCTCGCGCTCGAGGTAGATCTTCCCGCTATCTACCGATACCGACAGGTGGAGCGTTTTCTCAATTTTCGCCTGGCGGCGTGCCAGCTCGAGGGCGATGCGGGCCTTGCTCTCTTCGGACTCGACGATTGCGTCGGTCTTCGCACGCTCTGTTTCAGTCATGCTTGCCCGCAGGCGACTCACTTCCTGCTCGTACGTCCCGCGCTTTAGAATCAGATAGCCATCCACGGCGAGCATTGCCGCGAGGGCTATCAACAAGGTGAATACGAATCCCGGATAAGCTCTTCGGAAGTCGGTCCAACCGCCTCGTCTTCTGTCGTGCGATCGCTCGCCCGACGGATCGCGCCGGTCGCCAGGTCCGTCCACCGCCGGGTCGTGCGGAATGTTGGGGGGAATCGCCATTATCGTCGGGTGAGACTTTGAAGGTCGAGCACTGCGACTCCTGCGGGATCGCTGCGACCGTTTCGAATGCGAGCCGTCACCGTAATTGGTGCCATTGGTGGCAGACTTCGCGCCGTTTGGAGAAGCAACTCCGGAACAACAATGTATACCAGAGTTTTCTCATTGCCCGGCCCCAGAGCAAGAAGATATTGCTCGCCTGACCTGAGGCCGGTACGCAGCGCGTCTGCCTTCTGAAGCGCGACGGCCTCTACCTCCCACCGGACGAGTTTTCCCTTCGCAGCCGCCGGGTTTGCGCGGACGTCTGCCGCGCTCATTACGCGAAGTGTGCTGTCGGCAACGGCGAGGTCGGACTCGCGCACCCATCCCTCGAGGCGGACGCGTACCCAGTCGTGATCCTTGCCGATCACGTCCAATGTCGCGCCCTTTGCGATCTGGCCAAGTTGAGGAGGCGCGTCAGTACCCGCGATCGGCGCGCTGCGAATTACAGTTGCCCTGGTGACCGTGTGCGGAACGGAGTCCTGAGCGAACGCAGCGCGCGATCCGGCGACGACTGCAAGTACAAGAAGAATGCGCATTGCTGGATGGGGCTTTTTGGCGGGCGTACATTTGGATTGGCCGGTAACGTACACTCTTACACCCAGCGGGCAAACATGGCCGTCACAAAGGCGCGCCCAGTCGCGTTGATCGTCCTCGATGGCTGGGGCTATCGCGAACAGACTGCAGGCAACGCGATCGCAATGGCGAACACGCCGACCTGGGACGCGATCTGGAAGCGATCTTCGAAGACCCTTCTCGAAGCGTCGGGACCCAGCGTGGGGCTTCCGGCAGGCCAGATGGGCAACAGCGAAGTCGGACACTTGAACCTCGGAGCTGGCCGAGTGGTGATGCAGGATCTGGTGCGAATTACAGCATCAATCTCGGACGGATCTTTTTTTCGGAATCCAGGATTCATCGCCGCGTGCGAACAGGTGAAGAAAAGCGGCGGTACGCTGCATTTGATCGGCCTGGTTGGCGACGGCGGAGTCCACGCAATCGACAAGCATCTTTTCGCGCTCATCGACGTCGCGGCGCGTGAAGGTGTTCCACGCGTTGCGGTTCACGCTTTCATGGACGGACGAGATACGATGCCGACGTCCGGCATCAGGTACATGGAGGAATTGCTCCGCAAGGCAGAGGAAATCACGGCGCGTGAGGGCCGCAACAACGTGAAGGTCGTCATCGGCAGCGTCTCCGGTCGTTACTACGCAATGGATCGCGACCGCCGCTGGCAGCGGTCGGAGCTCGCGTATCGGGCGGTTGTAGAGGGCACCGCCCCGCACGCCGGGAATCCAATCGGGGCGATTCGCACGGCCTACGATTCGGGCACGACCGACGAGTTCATCCTGCCGGTTACAATCGTGGAGGATGGAGCGGCGGTCGCACCGATGAAGAACGGCGACGCGGTGATCTGCTTCAACTATCGCTCCGATCGAATGCGTCAGTTCGTGCAAATGCTGATAGATCCGGAATTCAACGGATTCAGGATCTCGTACCGTCCAAAGCTGACGATCGTAACCCTGACGTCGTACGACGTGACTTTCGACGTTCCGGTTGCCTTCGCGCCGCAATCGATGGAGCGCATCATGTCAGAGGTTTTGTCAGGCGAAGGGCTATCAATTCTAAAGACGGCGGAAACCGAGAAGTACCCGCATGTGACTTACTTCTTCAATGGGGGCAAGGAAGCTCCCTTTTCAGGAGAGGACCGAATCCTGGTGCCAAGTCAGAAGGTTGCGACATACGACCTTATGCCGGAAATGAGCGCGCCGGGGATCACTGATGTTCTGTGCAAGGCAATTGGAGAGCGGTCACACGATTTCATTCTGTGCAACTACGCCAACGCTGACATGGTTGGGCACAGCGGATCGATCGACGCCACGATCACGGCAGTCGAGACCGTCGATGAATGCCTGGCTCGCATCATGAAATCGGCTGAGGAGTCGGGTTTCCGGTTGCTGATAACCGCCGATCACGGCAACGCCGAAATGATGATCGACCCTTCAACCGGTGGCCCGCATACGGCGCACACCAACAGCCCTGTACCTCTCGTTGCAGTTGGCGATGAGAGCCTGTCTGCCCTGCGATCGGGGGGAGCTTTATGTGATGTTGGTCCTACTATATTACGAATGTTGGGGCTAGACCAGCCGCCCGAAATGACTGGAAAAAATCTCGTGGAGAATTGATGAAGCAGCTGTTGTGTGCCTTTGCTTTTGTTGCGGTGGCAGTTCCCGCCGCCGCCCAGAGTGTGGATGTTGGATACTCGCCGCCGAAAAGCCCGTTCAAGGATCTCGAATACCATCAGGAACTGACCGTCTTTGGGGGCTACTTTGCAGCGGCGAAAGACCCGGCCGGCGCAGCTCCAAGGGCGGCACCGATGGAGGGAATTCGTTACGAGGTAACCGTCGGCGGTCCTGCTCAAATCGTCGCCCGGATTGCCCGCATAAACAGCCAGCGTAACGTCATCGACCCAACTCTTCCGGCCGCGACGCGCCACCTCGGAAGCCAGAGCTGGCCGGTCTACATCGTTGACGCCGGATTGTCCCTCAACCTCACCGGGCAACGGACCTTCCACGGTATCGTGCCGGTGGTTTACTCGGGGGTTGGGCTTGCCAGCGACCTCGATAAAAAGGTTGACGCCGACCCTTTCAACCTCGGCACCACATTTGCCTTTTCAGTTGCCGGTGGTCTGCGAATGGTGCCGGGCGGACGGTTTCAGGTTCGTGCTGATGCGGGAACGTATCTGTACCAGATCAAATATCCGACTCAGTACTTCCTGACAGCGACCGACAACACGTCGGTGCTTCCGGCTGGGCAGGCCAGGAGTTTCTGGAAGAGAAACGGCGCGTACACGATCGGAGTGTCGTACCTGCTCTTCCGCTGACGGCGCTAGTCGCGCCATTGCCTTCACGGAGGAAAGATGGCCGACGATTTTGACAACAGCGACGAGATCGAGAACCTGAGTGACGACGAGCTCGGCGAGTACGTTCGCACGCGGCTGCGAGAGCAGCCAATGCTCGATGGCGACTTATTCGGAGTTGGCGTACGCGAGGGGCGGGTCCTCATCACCGGCACCGTCGGTACTGAAGAAGAGCTTCGCATTCTCGACCACGTGCTTACCGACGCCCTTGGCCTCACTGACTTCTCGAACGATGTCGTAATCGGAGAGCTCGCTCGGGCCGAGAGTCCGGAGGCGATGGACGAGCACATGGCCGAAGAAGACGAGCATTCGGGATTGATGCTGAGTGATAAATCCGTCCCGTTCACGTCTGAGTCGGAGCACCTGGCCGATTTGGTCGAAGATGACTCACTAGAGGCTGATGGTGGTACGCACGAGATCGGCAGAGCGATCGAAGAAGGCGAGCCCTGGATTCCGCCCGAAGGTCCGACGCCTGAAGGCGTCAGTGGCCAGGAGAACATCGGAACTTTCGGACACGACACGCAGCATTGAGTTGAGAGGAGATGTACGACGGCCGGCCGCACATAGTGGCCGGCCGTTTCACTTGCGGCGAGATTATGGCGACATGGCGAAAGCATCACTCACGCGGCGGGTCACGTTCGCCGCAGCGCATAGATACAGCCGGCCCGATTGGACCGCGGAGAAAAACGAGTCTGCGTTCGGGGCCTGTGCTCGTCCTCACTTTCATGGCCACAGCTACGTCTGCGACGTGAGCGTCGAGGGCCCGATCGATCCGGAAACGGGATTCGTAATCGATCTCGGGCTGCTGGACACGATTCTCACGGAAGAAGTGAGAAATCGATTCGACCATCGGAATATCAATCTCGAGGTGCCGGAGTTCGCGGAAGGGTTGCTGGTTCCCACCGGCGAGAATCTCGCCGTTTTCATTTTTGACCGAGTTGCTGCTCGCCTTCCTGACGCAAATCGCGTGAGGAGCGTGACGGTTGCTGAAGATCAAACGCTAAGCGCAACCTACACAGGATGACGATGCGCAAAATGGTAGCTGCAATGGCAGCAGCGGGCGTCATTGCATGTACGCCGCCCGCGAACCCAGGTATTGCGCCGTCGCGAACCCCGCTCCAGACCCTACGCTGGTCGATTGACTCGCTCGTGAATCAGCAGCAGTTCGCGCGAACGACGCTCGGATTTCTGGTGGTCGATCCAAAGAGCGGTGACACGCTTTACTCGCACAATGCCGGTAAGCTGTTCGTACCGGCATCGAATCAGAAGCTCCTGTCGGGAAGTGTCGCTCTCGCGCAACTCGGCGCAGACTATCGTTACAGGACGACTTTCGTAACGCACGGCAAGATCGCCGACGGTATTCTCGACGGCGACCTGATCGTGATCGGGCGCGGCGACCCGACGGTCAGTGATCGCGTAAAAGGGAATGCGATGGCGTTCATGCAGAGCGTGGCAGACTCGATCGCGGCAAGAGGCATCCGCCACGTCACCGGGTCCGTGCGACCCGGCGGGGATGCTTTCCCTGATTCCATCTACGGTTACGGATGGGAATGGGATGACCTGAAAGGCGAAAGCGCAGCGCCGGTCGATGAGCTGGAGCTAAACGAAGGAATGACTCAGCGGGCCGCCAAAGTCGGCGGCCGCGATACTACCATCTCAGTCGCGACAAGCTCGCCGACGAACACGTACCTGGCTGCACTGACGCTCGGACTGAACCGACGGGGCGTCGTCATCGATCACGCTGCAGGCGGCATCGACAGCCTCACCGCGCCAGCCGATACTATCTACTCGTTCTACTCGCCACCGCTTCGCGACATCCTGAAGTCCTTCCTCAAGCCATCGCAGAACCAGACCGGCGAAGCGCTCATCAAGACTCTGGGCCTCGAGAAAACGGGCGTTGGAATGACCGACAGCGGTGCCGTTGTCATCAAGAGGCAGCTTGCCGCGTGGGGAATTGATTCAACTTCGACCGTCATCTACGACGGAAGCGGAATGTCGCGTCACGACCTGGTAACTCCGGAAGCAATCGTGAAAATCCTCGTAGGCATTCGGCGGGACACGGCGTTCACTGCGTTCTACGATGCCCTGCCTATCGTCGGCGTTGATGGCACCGTGAGAACACGAATGCTCGGAAGCAGGGCAGTTGGCAACATTCACGCGAAAACCGGCACTCTCGAGTTCGTCCGCTCGCTTTCCGGATACGTGACTACTGCAGCGGGAGAAATGCTGGTTTTCAGCATGTTGTCGAATCACTATCCCGGCGCGGTCAGCGACATCACCAAGCTTCAGGACGCGATTGGAATTCTCCTCGCTAACTACCGGGGAAAGTCGAGCCAGTGATCCCGGTAGCCGAGGCGAGTGCCAGGATTCTCGACGGAATCCAGCGTCTGCCGCAGGTGAGCGTTGCAACTGGAGAAAGTGTTGGGCGAGTGCTGGCGGAAAGAGTTGTCGCATCGACGACTTCACCGCCGTGGGACAATTCGTCGATGGACGGATACGCGATCAGGTCGGCGGATCTCGGCAGCATGACGTTTCGCGTCGTCGAGACCATCGCGGCGGGGTCGTTCCCTTCCCGCGCCCTCGAGCCCGGCGAAGCGATGCGGATCATGACAGGCGCGCCGGTTCCCCAAAACGCCGACACGGTCATTCGAAAGGAAGACAGTGACGAGGGCCGCGATGTCGTCACTATCCGCGAGAAGCGCGACTCCGGCAAGAACATTCGCAAAACGGGAGAGGATTTTCGAGAGGGAGACGTTCTTTTTGACGTCGGCCAGCAGGTCGGAATCGCGCACGCTGGGGTTCTCGCGTCCGCTGGCGTGAAGAATGTGTCGGTGTTTCGCTCGCCCAGAGTGGCGATCGTCAGCTCTGGAGACGAGCTCGTCGAGCTGAAAGACTATGCGCCGGAGATGGCAGGACGAAAAATCATCTCGTCAAATTCCGTCACTCTCGCCGCGCTCGTCCGTGAAGCGGGAGGTGAAGCGGTCAACATCGGCATCGCTCACGACGACATCGACTCGATGAAGGAGAAGCTCGAGGAAGCAGTCGCGTGCGACCTCATCATTACGTCGGCGGGAATTTCTGTCGGCGACCACGACCACGTCCGGGATGCAATTACCGCACTCGGGGGGGCGATCGATTTCTGGAAAGTGCGAATGCGGCCGGGGGCCCCGCTTGCCTTTGGCTCGCTGCGTGGAGTTCCATGGATCGGATTGTCGGGAAACTCCGTCTCGGCCATCGTTACTTTCGAGGTGTTCGTGCGGCCCGCCATTCGAAAGATGCGCGGGCTGACAAGGGTCTTTCGAAAAACAGTCCCTGTGACACTCGGCGAGGCGCTAACTCTTGCGGCACCGCTCATGCATTTCCTCAGAGTGGTGATCACTCAATCCGAAAACGATTTTTATGTCGCCCACATTGCCGGCTCCCAGAGCTCGGCAGTTCTCACCGCGATGGCGAGAGCGAACGCGCTACTTGTGGTGCCTGGCGACCGGCTGAAACTCGAGTCGGGTGAGTGTCTCCGGGCGATCCCTCTGGGAGACGAGCACCAGAGCGCAACGACGCTGGTTCTTCTTTGAGCACCAACACTGCTGAGCTGTCCGATCTGGAAGGAGCAGAGCTCGTCGATTCGCTCGAGCGACGCTTCAAGACTGTCGTCAGCGATGTAGAAGTTGGAGGTCGCACTCTTTCCATTCTCCGGCCGAGCAATTCGGACGACCTGATCCGCGAGGAAGATTTCGTGTTGGACGAGCGGCTTCCTTATTGGGCCGATATCTGGCCGTCGTCTACAATCCTTGCGACTCATTTCATCGAGCTCTCGGAGAATCGCCGGCCGCGGAGCCCGGGGCGCGGGCTCGAGCTTGGCTGCGGTGTGGGCCTGGTGACCACGGCGGCGATGATCGCTGGCTACGACATGATCGCGTCGGACTATTACACCGACGCTCTCGCTTTCACACGCGCCAACGCATTTCGGAATACCGGGCGATCGCCCTCAGCCCCGATGATCGACTGGCGGCATTTTCCGCGCGACTTGAAAGATCTCGATCTCATACTTGCGTCGGACGTGCTCTACGAAAAAGAGTACGCTCGCCTTCTTCCCGGAATTTTCAAGCGAGCGCTCAAGCGCGGCGGAATGGCCATCGTCGCCGATCCGGGACGGATTGGGGTTCCCGATTTCATGGAGGAGTGCGAAGCTGTCGGTCTCGTGGTAAGATCGAAGATCACTTACCCCTTCGAAGTGGGCGAGATCAAGCAGAAGATCGATCTTTACGAAATCGCCGGTGCAGATAGCTGACTCCCGGGAACTGGCTACATCAAGCGGTACTTGGGCCCGCTCTCGCCTTCGCGCGGAGTCCAGCGCGGTCCAATGACATC
>JBDSBT010000068.1:0-4251 GCA_039921425.1 Gemmatimonadaceae bacterium
CTCGTTTGGATCGTCGCCGGAAAACGTCGAGCCGCTCCACAAGGCGACTCTCGCTCTTATCGACAGCCTGAAAGCGACACCGGTAAGCCAGGCTGACGTCGAGAAGGTAAAAGAAGAAATCCTTCGCTTGCGTGAGGTGAGCTTGAAGACGAATTCCTTCTGGGCGTCCAACATCGTTGGCCGGGATCAGGCCGGTGAGGAACTCGCTGGACTCGGCGCGCCGTACGACAACATGGTGAGAAATCTGACTCCAGCCATGATCCAGGATGCGGCAAAACTGTACTTCAACACCGCCAACTACGATCGCTTCGTGTTGCTGCCCGAGACTACAGCGCCAGCGAAGTAGTCAGCCAACGCGTCGAAAGCGCCGCCGTTTCGTCAGGATAAGTAGCCGGCTCGAATGTGGAGCGGCCACCTGACGAGACGGCGGTTTTCTTTTTCGCCCCAATGTTTGGCGAGAGCGGTCTCCACGGGAGGTATGGGATCGGTTCCCGTTTTCTTTGTATAGTTGGCGGTCGCGGACCACGTTCGCAGGTATCCGACGAGCTCCGGTAACGTCCAGTGGCGATCGAGCGTAAGCGCCGGGGTTTCTATCTCGCGAAACGGAAAGGCGACATTGGCGTAGCGCTCGAGGAGGATCGCTCTCTCCGGCATCCAGTAGTCTTCGATTGTTCCGCGGTTGTAAGCGTGAACTATTTGCTCGAGCGGCTCCGCCTGCATCACGGGATCGCCGTAACCCCAGATTACGATAGCGCCGTCGGGCACCAGGACGCGACGAACTTCGGCGTAGAACGAATTCAGATCGAGCCAGTGAAGCGCCTGCGCGACAGTCACCATGTTTACGGAGTGATCGGGCAATCCACTGCGAGACGCGGTTGCTACCCTGTACTCGATTCCTGGCTCGGGAACGGCTTCAGCGATCTGCTCCGCGCTTGCGTCCGTCGCAACGACGCGCGAAAAGACTTCTACGAGTGCCTTGGCAGCTTGCCCACTTCCGGTTGCGCAGTCCCACACCATATCGTGCCGCTGTACCAGTCCGCGAAGCCATGCAAAAAGCTCGTCAGGATATTCGGGCCTGAACTGCGAGTAGATTTTCGCGCGCTCGGAGAAGAGGTCCCTGAAAGTCATTCAGCCCGTGTCTGCGTCTACCAGATCCTGATACTCCTGGTGGCTGTCAATGAATGCACTGATGAACTGGCACCGGGGAACTACTCTCAGGTGGTTCTCGCGCGCGTAGTCGAGCGCAGCGCGCGCCAGGGTCTTTCCGATTCCCTGGCCTTCCATCGACGGAGGAACTTCCGTGTGGGTGAAGTAGATGACGTTGCCCCGCACGGTATAGTTGGACACCGCCAACTCCCCGTCTACCTCGCTCTCAAAGCGCTTTGCGGTGGTGTTTTTCCGTACCGTTCCCGACTTTGCTTCTTCAGTCAAATTTTCGTGATTCGCGTGGTTGTTGCACGAATGATAAGCAAAACAAAGCGCCGGAACCCGCATGGGCCCCGGCGCTCCGTCTGTTTGGTGCTTACATCTTGGGCAGAAGAACGCGGTCGATCACGTGGATGACGCCGTTCGACTGATAGACATCGTACGTCGAGATGTGCGCCGTGTTTCCGCTGGCGTCCATGATGACGACGTTATGCTGTCCGTTCATCATCGCGGTGAGCGTTCCGCCGCTAACGGTGGTCAACGTTGCACGACCCTTTCCTTTGCGGATCCTCTCCGTCAGCTCGTGGAAGCCGAGACGACCTGACACGACGTGGTACGTGAGGACGTTGGTTAGCGCAGCCTTGTTCTCCGGCTTCAGCAGCGTCGCGACCGTTCCATCGGGGAGATTCTCAAACGCGTCATTGACCGGGGCAAAAACCGTGAACGGTCCTTTTGTCTTGAGCGTCGCGACGAGGTCAGCGGCCTTTACGGCAGCGACGAGCGTCGTGTGATCCGCGGAGTTGACTGCATTGTCGACGATATCCTTGGTTGGGTACATGGCCATTCCGCCGACCATCACCGTCTGGGCCGAGACTGCGCCGGCGCTGGAGACGATTGCGGCAATCATTGCCGCAGCAAGCATCTTCTTCATTTTCTTAGATCCTTTTCTGAGTGGGGTGAGTTAATGTCACAGCACTCGTACGCATGAATTCGATGTTCGGATCTAAGTCAATTGGACACAGTGCAGTTCTAGCGAGCCTTTCTCAGCCCTACGCTCCCATTCAATGTCTTGAGCTTGATACTGCGCCCCCCTCGCCCTATGACTCCTTCCGCGTGTCGCGGTCCAAACTTCCCGGACAGCTGAACCGGCCAATCACTCGAGATCGATCCATGCATCGTATCGAGCGATACATCCGCATCGAGCCCGGACGGAGTTTCAACCGTCACGTTTCCGTTCACCGTGTGAAAGTTCATCTCACCATCGCGTGCCAGCGAAGTCATGCGCACGTCGATGTCGCCATTCACGGTGCTCGCATTCACGGGCCCGTTGCGCGTGGTGACGCCAACACCTCCGTTCACGGTGTTGGCGCGTACTTCCCCACCCGCGTTACGGACTTCTACCTGGCCGTTCACGGTGCTCGCTCTTACTTCTGACGATACGTCACGCACTCTCATCTCGCCGTTCACGGTTCCAGCGCTGACGCGAACGCCCGACGGAATCTTTACAGTGAACCTCACTCGAACGTCGCGCCGGTCGTTGCGATCTTCATCGTCGTCGTTCCGCCGTGAATGCATTCCGTCTTCATCGCACACATCTCGGCGCCAGAGAGCGCAAACCCGAACGTCGCCGCCACTCTGGATTACCTGAAACGCCACATCCGTGACGTTGCCCCGATTGACGATCTTCTCGGCGCGGACATGCACCATGTTGTCAGAGCTTGGCTCGATCGACACGGGACCGTTCACGCTCGACAGCCGAAACCAGTTGCCGCTGGTGAGGCGACCGTCCCACGTCCAAGTATCCTTGTCGCGCCCGAGATCTTGCGCATGGGTCGCGACCGGGGCAGCGATGAACGCGGCGACTGCGAGGGCTCCAAATAATTTCGTCATGTCCATCACTCCTGGTTGTCGTGGCCGGTGCCGCGCTGAATCCGAATGTTGCCGCTGAAAGTTTCGAGCGTGATGTGCGCCCTCCCACTGCCGATCTTGAATTCAAACCTGCTGTCGCGGCGAATCCGATTGGTTCCAGAGCCCATCGTTACCGGGAAGTCACTATCCACATTGCCGCTGAACGTTTCAAGACTCACCGTCGCTCCGGCGTCCGAAGTCATGCCAAGTGTGACGCGACCCGAGTGCGACTTGAACTCGTACGTGCCCAAGGGATCGATGGTGCCGCCATAGGCTACCGAGCCACTCACCGTTTCTGCCTTCACCACCTTCGATTGCGCTCCGTTGATCCAGATGTGACCGCTGATCGATTCGCTCTCTATGTCTCCCTTCACATTCGTCAAGTCCAGGCGACCGCTGACCGACTCGGCCCGCAGGTCGCCGTCGACGTTGCTGGCCAGAATGCTTCCCGATACAGTCGCGATCGAAGCGCGTCCCACTGCATCAGCAACTTCGACATTGCCACTCATGCTCTCGAGCTTCACTTCTCCTTTCACGCCCTTTACGGTATACGGAGCGGAGAAGCCATCGATCTGAACGCGCGTTCCGATCGGAACGGTGATGTCCAGCTCCGCGTTACCGCCGTGGCGCCCGTTCGGCTCGATATCCATTCGTACGGACCCGGAGTGAGCATCGAACCTGAGCTCTCCCCGATCCACATAGCCCTTCACTCGCATCTGCGATCCAGACACGCCCACGACATTCACGTGGCCCGAGTAGACCGAGACGGTCACGCTGCCACCACGGTCAATCTTCACAGTGGTATCGAACTTCTCGCGATAGCGATCGCCCTGTGCGTCTGCCCTGCCCGACGGCACAAATGCCGACGCGACAAGCGCAAGACCGCAGATCATCCATGGAATTTTCATTTGTCCTTTATCCCTCATGTGCTTGACGGCATCAACGCCACAGTCCGCAGCAGGTCGACTTTCTTTCGGAGCGCGTTATCAAGCTGGCGCGTGAGAAATCCACTGGCTGGATCCCTCAACAGCGCTGATCGCGCGCGCTGAACCGCAGTGTTGATCAGTTTAAGATTATCCTCGACGACCTTTAAGGTCTCGGGGTCGAGCTGAGCGCGTCGCTCAACGAGCACGCTCTGCAGCTGGTCGATCTCTCCGCTGAATGCGAGCTCCGGCGCAGTCGGTGGTGCCGACGATG
>JBDSBT010000069.1:0-10747 GCA_039921425.1 Gemmatimonadaceae bacterium
CGAGAAACGCGATGTAGTCCTGGGATGTCACATCGCGGGCGATGCCGTTCGTCACGTTGATATCCTTGTTGCCATCCAGGTCGTAATCGGCGATCAGCGCGCTCCAGGTCCAGTCGGTTCGCGCCACACCTGCCATCTGGCCGATTTCGCTGAACGTGCCGTTCCCGTTGTTCAGGTGCAACATGTTGCGAGTGAATTGCTCGTGATACCCGTTCTTCAGTTTTGCCTGGTGCACATCCCAGCTCTCGAACGAGCTGGTCATCTTGTAGCGGTTCTCATCCTCAGGAAGCATGTCGGTGACATATATATCCAAAAGGCCGTCGTTGTTAATGTCGGCCATGTCGAGCCCCATCGACGAGTAGCTGATTGACGGCATCTCCCGCTCGAGATCCTCGGCGAAAGTTCCGTCTTTTTTATTTATGTAGAGATAGTCGCGCTCAAAAAAGTCGTTGGACACGTAAATGTCCGGCCATCCGTCGCCATTGACGTCTCCAACGGCCACTCCTAGTCCGAAGGCAATCTCGCTCCCGTAAATGCCCGCCTTCGCGCTCACATCTATGAATCGCCCGCCGTCGTTTCGAAAAAGCTTGTGACCGCCGAATTCGCTTCGGACGTTCCGGGTATTCTTTAATCCGAAGCTGCTCACCGGGCGGAACGAGTTGTTGCTCACATAGAGGTCCAGGTCACCATCACGGTCGTAGTCGAAAAACGCCGCGTCGGTGGAGTATCCCTGGTCCGCAATCCCGTAGGCAGCCGCCTCCTCGGTAAAGGTCGGCTCACCTCTATCGTTCAATCCCTTATTGATGTAAAGCTCGTTGGCCCTTCGCTCGCCTTTTACGTTTCCTGAGTAGCAAACGTAAATATCCAGCCGGCCGTCGCCATTCACATCAGCGAACGTGACTCCGGTGGCCCAGAAGCCCTTTCCCTTTACGTCCGCGACCCCGGTAATATCGCGAAAGCGAAAGTGACCCTGATTCAGGTAGAGCCGGTTGCCCTCCTGATTCGATGTCAGCATGACTTCCGGCATCCCATCGCCGGTAAGGTCGCCGATTGCCACTCCACCACCGTTATAGAAATTGCGATAGGTGAAGACATTCAACTCGCGCGAATCTGTCACCCGATTCTCGAACTTCACCCCGGTGTAGCTCGACGGCAGCATGGTGAAGAGATGGCCGTCATTCGCCGGCGCGCTCGCGGTCCGCGCCGGTGCGGTTTCCGAGCCGGAGCAGCCTGCCTGGAGCATGCAGAGTAATAAGCCGAGACGAAGCCCTACGCACGCGATGTTTCTCACGATGGACCCACCTAACGCGCCACGGCCTGCCCCCGAAACGAGGGCAGGCCATGACGACAATCCAAAACTACAGCCACCAGCGAGAAGCTTAGTACCCGGGGTTCTGAACGAGCAGCGGGTTGGTCTCGATCTGCGTCTGGGGAATCGGCATCAGAATGCGGTACGGTTCCCTCGCGGGCTTGTTGAACCACGTCCCCGAGGTAAATCGGCCAGCGCGGATCAGATCCTGCCGCCGCTTGCCTTCGACGGTGAGCTCGAACAGCCGCTCGTTGAAGATCGCGGTGCGGAGGCCAGCTTGCGAGATGCCTGTACTAATCGGCTTCGCCGGTGAGAATGCTCGCCCACGAACCGAATTGACAAGGGCAACTGCGGCTCCTGTCTGTCCCAGCTCATTCAGCGCCTCTGCCTTGATCAGGTAAATCTCGGAGAGACGAAACGTCGGGTAATCGTTTCCGTTTTCCTGGACAAGGTGATTGGGATCGAGTGGCCACTTTGCGACTCGAACACCTGCACCTTCCGTCGCATTCGCGGGATCACCGATCTCCGGTGTAAAGATGAGTCTATTTCCGTTTCTGTCATTGACTGGTGCACCAGTCTCCAGGTTGACCTGCGGTCCTGCGAGAAAAATCTGCTTCCGCTGGTCGTCGTTGTCGAACGCGAAATAGGTCTCGGCGATGGTTGCCCAGCCATTCCATGGACTGGAGGAAACTTGCGTGTAATGCAATGCCTCCTGAAGGAAGGTCTGGCCGAGACCGGCTTCGTTCAGGAACTTGACCGACATGACGATTTCGGGAGCCGTCCCGTTGTCGGCAGTAAAGTTGGATCTGAAGTTACCCGAGAGGCTGTACACACCCGAGTTAATGATACGGTCGGAGGCAGCAACTGCATCTGCCCAGCGGGCAGGCCCAGGTTGCAGGCCACCGGTCGTGACCGTTCCGGCGAATACCTGGTTGTTCAGATACAAGCTGGCGAGAATGGCATCGGCCGCGCCTTTTGTCATGCGCCCGTTCATTTCCGCCGGCCATCTCGCCGGAAGCACCGCGCTCGTCTCCTTAAGCTCTTGCTCGATGAATGCGGCAACTTCAGCACGCGTGTTGCGCGCCCGCGGCTTGATCTCCGTGTCGGTTACGATCGGCACTCCGCCGAAGAAGTCCTGCAGCAGAAAGTAGTAGAAAGCCCGCAACGTTCGCAGCTCTGCCTGCACGCCCGGCTTGCTTGGAAAATTCACCTTGTCTACGGCGGCAAGAGCTACGTTTGCCCGCGCTACGCCGGAGAAGAGAGCGTTCCATGCACCATTGACGTCGTCAAGTCCCGATGGACTGTTGGCGCCCCATAGCTGGCGGTCGATCTCCAGCCACCGGCCGTTGTCGTACCAATCGGTGCCGCGCGTGGGAATGATGATCTCATCCGAACTGATTTCCGTCAGAAAATAATACGCATTTACCGTCGAACGAAGCTGGGCATAAACCGACGCAAGACCTCCGATAACTTCCTGCTCGTTCCTGTAGAAATTCTCAGGAGCGATCGCGCTGGTAGGTGTCTCGGTAAGATCCGTGCACCCCTGGATGAATCCAAATAAGGGAGAGGCAACGAGCAGCGCCGGGACCACCGCCATTCTCATCGATTTTGTCACACGTAGTCTTGTCATGATCCAGCCTTCCGGTGCGAGTTGGGAACGAGGTTAAAACTCGACATGAGCTCCTCCCGTGATGGTGCGCGGACGAGGATAATGAAGATAATCAATACCCCGCGTGGCCAGGCTGTTGATCCCGGCGTCTGTATGCACTTCGGGGTCATAGCCGCTGTAGTTGGTCATCAGAAGCAGGTTGTCGCCCGATACATAAACCCGGGTACGCTTGCCGAATGCGCCAAGTCGCGGCAGGTCGAACGTGTACCCAAGTGTGACGTTCTGAAGGCGAACGAACGATCCATCCTCGATCCAGCGTGAGGAATAGATCTGCGGTTCTCCAATAGCCACGCCGTCGTTTAGCGCCGATGCCAGAAAATTCTGGCCCTTGCTTCGTTTCGTAGCGTAGACAAGCGCAGTGTTGTTGAAGACATCGAGTCCGCGCTGACTGTTCACCAGGAAGCTCATGTCGAACTTGCCGATGTTAGCCCGGCTATTGACGCCAAAGCTGAAAGCCGGATTCGCATCTCCGATGACCACTTTATCGTCTCCACCTGGGGAGACCGTAATTCCATCCAGTACTCGTGTCACCTCACGCCCGGTCTCGTCGCGCGTCACCTTGTACTTGTTGAACTGCTGCTGGCCAGTCGGGCTTAGCCCGATGAACTGCGGCCCGTAGAACGTTCCGATCGGGAAGCCCGGCAGAATGCGCTGCGAAACCTGGCCCGACTGGCCTTCTCCACTGACCCGGCCGGTGGAGAGGAAGCTCCGGCCACCAAGGTCTACCACTTCGTTTCTCTGTTTGTCGAAAACGACGCCAGCGTTCCAGTTAAAGCCAGGCCGGTTCATCACCAGTCCGTCGAGGGAAAACTCGATGCCTGTGTTCTTTGTCTTGCCAATGTTCTCCAGACGCGTGCTCACTACCGCGGGTTGAGCGACGGGAACAGTGAGCAGCAGGTCATGCGTATTCTTGACGTAATACTCGATGCTGCCGTTGAACCGGTTGTTCAGGAAGCCGTAGTCGAGCGCGACGTTCGATTGTGCCGTCGCTTCCCATTTTAGATTCGGATTCGGATTCTGCGTCGGGGAGAATCCGGTCACGGACTTCTCTCCGAACACGTAGCGCGAGCCGCCGTCGGCTGCCAGCAGAATGAGGGAAGCATAAGGAGGAACGCCGGGATTCCCTTGCAGTCCGTAGCCGGCACGAAGACGGAGTTCGGAAAACGGACCGCGAGGTATGAACGTTTCCTCGCTGAGCCGCCACGAACCGGAGATTGCCGGGAAGACCGCCCACTTGTTGCCCACTCCGAACCGGGACGATCCATCACGCCGCAGCACGCCGGTAAGGAAGTATTTGTCCCTGAAGCTGTAATGAGACGACGTAAAGAAACCGACCAGCCTGCTGTCCTCGCGGCGCGAATTCAGCGGCTGGGCCGAGCTGCCGCTGCTTAGACTGTTGAAGCCGAGCGCGTCGGTGAGAAACCCTCTTGTCTCGGCGGAAAACTCGGTGAGTGTGTTGTCGAAGTATTCGTACCCGCCAAGGATGTCGAACGTATGATTCGCCGAGAACTGCGGATGGAAGTTGAGAATGGTCTGAAGCGTCTGGGACTGGTTGTTACGATTCGCCTGTGATGCCAGCCCGGTAAACTGCGCTCCCACGGGGTTACTCAAGGGGAAATACGTGCCCCGGTTGCTGTCGAAGCGATCCACCCCGACCGTAACTTTCGCAGTGAGACTCGAAAAAAGGTCGAAGTCGGTGGTGAGGTTGCCAAGCACCCGATTGGTCGTGCCAAGGTCGATGATCTGCCTTGCAAGCGCCACAGGGTTTCTCACTGATGTCTGGCCAATCAGCTCGTTGAACCTGGTTTCTCCGGTGGTCGGATCGGTTATAGTGACCGGAAGGGTGGGGTTGAACACGAGCGCATTGATGAATACTCCGCCTTCGAAGCCACCGGTGTTGTCGAAAGGCAGATAATCATTTTTCACCTGAGAACCCGTCACATTGAGCCCGACTCGCAGTCGGCCACCGATCGCTTCATGAGAGCCGTTCACACGTGCCTGGTAACGCTTTAACCCATTGTCGATGATGACGCCCTGCTGATTCAGGTAGTTGAGCGACGCGCGGTACAGCGTATTCGCGGAACCGCCGGCAAACGAAAGATTCTGGTTGACGGTGTTTCCGCTGCCAATGAGCTCGCGCTCCCAGTCAGTATCTGCGTTGCCCAGCCCGGCAAGGACGTTCTGACTTATCTTGCCGGCTTTGACCTGCTCCTCTACATAACTTCTGTACTGGGCGCCGGAGAGAAGATCCAGCGATCGGTTCAAGGTAGACTTCCCGGCTGAGACCTCGTATTCCATGCTCGGACGGCCCGACGCGCCCTTCTTCGTCTCGATGACGATCACCCCGTTGGCAGCTCGCGTTCCATAGATCGCAGCAGCCGCGTCTTTCAGGATGGTGACCGACGCGATGTCCGACGGATTCAGCAGATTGAGCGGATTGCGCGGCAGCGGCGGTTCGTTGCCACTTATTCTGACAGCCGACGCTTCTGTCGGCACGTTGTTTACTGGCACGCCGTCGATCACGTACAGCGGGTCATTGCTCGCGCTTATGGAAGTGCCGCCGCGAATTCGAATCTGCGCGCCCGCACCAGGCTCACCACTGTTCTGGGTGACGTTGACACCAGCGGCGCGGCCCTCGATCATTTGATCCACGTTTGAGATCTGTCCGACGTTTGCGTCTTCGCCCTTAACTGTAGCAACCGAACCGGTAATCGCCACGCGGCGCTCGGTCGTGTAACCGGTCACGACGACTCCTTCCAGCTGCGACGCACTCGGCACCAGCGCGAACTGCAACGTCGTCGTCGCGCCCGTCCCAAGTGCGACGCTTCGCACCTGCGTGTTGTATCCGATTCGACGCGCCCGCACGTTCATGCTGCCCGAAGGCACGCCACTGATACGAAAGCCGCCATCGCTTCCGGTGACAGTCCCGCGCTGTGTTCCTTCTATCAACACAGTGACGCCAGAGAGGGACTGTTGCGTCGTGCTGTCGACGACGCTACCGCTGATGGTACCGGTGGGCGCCTGCGCTCCGAGTGCAACCGCGCAGAGCATGCCACCGACGAACGAAGGGAGGAAATAACGTGCCACTGCCATAGCGTCAGCCTCGCCGAGGGGATTAGAGCAAATACCTATGTGGGGTTTCCTGATAGGCAGTATCCGCCATGTAAAGATTTTGTCAAGGATGGATACTGGCGCTCGGTCAGCCAAGGCCAGACTCCAGTGCCCGGCCAGCGAGCAAATGCGACCGCAGGTATTTGCGCGGAAGCCTGTGGCGGCGGGGAATCCCGAGGGAACGGGTCGGAGCGACGCCATACCATTTTAGTATCAGGGCGTGCCTTTTTCGCGCATGTCAACCGGAAAAAAATTTAAAGCGATGCAGGACTTACGGCTCCGGCGACTCACGCCACGACCGCATCCCTACAGGCCCGGTAGGACTCGAACCTACAACCGCCGGTTTTGGAGACCGGTGCTCTACCAATTGAGCTACGGACCTACAACCCGTCTCGCATCAGCCCATCGAAAATTGAAGCGGGAGGGTGGCTGACGGGAATTGAACCCGCAACCCCCGGTGCCACAGACCGGTGCTCTAACCGATTGAGCTACAGCCACCATGTGCCCTACGCCTGCATCTTAACGGCAACGAGAGGGTGAATCAACCGCGATTCGCCCCGCAGATCGTGACCTACTTCGCGCGATCCTGGTACTCGCCCGTGCTCGGATTCACGCGAACCTTCTCACCAACCTTGATGAACTCAGGCACGTTGATCGTCACGCCGTTCTCGAGCTTCGCCGGCTTCGACGAAGCGTTCTTTGTCGCAGTTTTCATCACCGCCGACGTATCCACGACTTCGAGCGTCATCGAGTTCGGTAGATCAATGCCGATCGGACGACCATTGTAGTACTCCGCCGTGATCTTCATGCCCGACTGCATCCACTGGGCATTGTCGCCAAGCATCTCTTCGTCCATCTCAAGCTGATCGTAGTTCTCGGTATTCATGAAATGGTACGTGTCACCACCCTGATACAGGAACTCGAGATCGTGCGTTTCCATCGACGCCTTCTCAATCGTGTCCGCCGCGCGGAAGCGATGCTCGAAGCTCGATCCACTGCGAAGGTTCTTGAGCTTCGCCTGCACCATTGCGCGAAGGTTTCCAGGCGTATGATGGCGGAACTCGATCACGCGACACGGGTCGCCCTCGAATACCAGCACCATGCCTCTGCGAATCTGTGTTGCGGGAAATGCCATAGTACCAAGTCCAATAAATAGCGCCGCCCTGCCAATTCCCCACCGGGAGGATGCCGGACGCGGCGCGTTTTCAGGTCAATTCAAGGCAAGCCTTGAAAATTAACCCCGTCGGCGAGCCCCGTAAACCTCACGAACTACCGGCTGAAGCGTACGCCAGATATTGTCCGCCACGATGGGTTCGCCCTTCTCATTTGGATGCACTCCGTCGGCCTGATTCAAAGTCGCAATGCCGGCAACCTTGTCGAGCAGGAATGGAACCAGCGTAAGGTTGTCACGCTTCGCGATATCCACGTAGGCTTTCCGGAATTCGGTCGTATAAGAGGAGCCGAGGTTGGGTGGTGCCTGCATCGCGACGAGGAGGATGCGCGCTTTCGGCCGGGCCGCGCGAATCTTCGCTACTATCGCACCGATATTGGTCCTTAGAGTATCCGGATCGAGGGCGCGAAGCGCGTCGTTCCCGCCCGTTTCAAGTACCACGATGTCAACCGGTCGCTTGAGAGTCCACTCGATTCGCCGCAATGCACCGGCGGATGTTTCTCCGGAGAGCCCCGCGTTGACTGCCTCGATCGGCATACCCGCCGCGGCAGCTTTTTGAGAGACGAGATTCGGGAAAGCCTGCTTCGTGTCCGCGAGCCCGTAACCGGCGGTGAGGCTCGTTCCGAAGAACAGCACAGTAACTTTAGCGCTCGACGAATCCCGGTTGACTGCGGAGCCGTACGCATCGGTCTGAGCTGCGGTGCCTTTCGGAGCGTCGGCAATGCGCGAATCGACTGCTTCGCTCGGCTCCTTGTCGGCTTTCGGAGCGGCCGAAGTGCACGCAACGGCCGCGCTCATCAAACCAATCATCAGAATTTTCATGCTCATTGCGAAGGAAGTTACACGGGAATATCGCAGCGGTGACCAGCAGCTGGCCGTCCTCAGAGACGTCTCGTTCACCATTCCCGACGGGGCTTTCGTAGCAATCGTTGGACCTTCCGGGAGCGGCAAGACAACTCTGTTGGGCTTGCTCGCGGGTCTCGATACCCCGACGCGCGGCCAGGTGATCCTCGACGGGCACGACCTGACGAAGATGACCGAGAACGAGCGCGCGCGATTGCGTGGAGAAAAAGTCGGATTTGTGTTTCAGAGCTTCCAGCTCATTCCCACGCTGACGGCGCGCGAAAACATTCAGGTTCCACTTGAGCTTCAAGGTGCAGAAGGTGCCGCGGCGCGCGCCGATGATCTGCTCGATCGCGTCGGACTGAAGGCGCGGGGACACCATTTCCCAATGCAGCTCTCCGGCGGCGAGCAGCAGCGTGTGGCAATCGCACGCGCTTTTGCAAACAACCCGCGAATCCTCTTCGCCGACGAGCCCACCGGGAATCTCGATGCGGCAACCGGAGCTCGGGTCTTCGAGCTGCTCGAAGCGCTGAATCGTGAATCGGGATCGACCATCATTCTTGTTACGCACGACGCAACGCTCGCTGAGCGGGCTTCGCGCACAATTCGTCTCGCTGACGGAAACGTAGTCGGCGACAGCGGCGCGGTCCCCGGATGATGTCACCCTCCGGTCTGTCGTCGCCGGGCCGAGCGTCATTGCGACAGCTCGTCGGGCTCACGTGGAGAGAAAGCAGAAGCGCCCGGCGCCGGCTTCTCCTCTACATGTCCGCGATATCGCTCGGCGTCGCGGCGCTCGTCGCAATTGATTCGTTCGCCGACAACGTGACACGCTCAGTGCGCGAGCAATCGCGGGCGCTGCTCGGTGGTGATGTCGCGTTCGCGTCGAACCGGCCCTACACCGCCGCGCAGAAGGCATTTCTCGACACTCTCGGCTCGAAGAACGGGGCCACATTTGCGCGCGTGGTCACGTTCCCCTCCATGGCACTCGTGCCACGCAGCGGAAGCACGCGGCTCGTGCAGGTTCGCGCCGTAAGCTCCAACTATCCGTTCTATGCTGAGATAACTACGTCGCCCGCAGGCCAATGGGGATCACTGAAGACGAAGGCAGTGGCGCTGGTCGATCCCTCACTGCTTGTCGCATTGAACGCTCACATCGGCGACACGCTTACGCTCGGCCTCGGGAAATTCGAGATTGGCGCAACGTTGAAGGATGTTCCCGGCACAGCCGGCGTGGCAGAGATCATCGGGCCGCGCGTGTTCATTCCCGAACGCTATCTGCCTGAGACGCAGCTTCTTGTGTTCGGAAGCACAGCCGATTACGGAATGCTCGCGAGGCTTCCCAGAGGCGCGAACCCCGACAAGATCATCGGGCCCGAGCGGCCAAAGCTCGAGAAGATGCAGCTGCGCGCACGCACCGTCACGCAAAGCGAAGAGAATACTACTGACGCCATCAAGCAGCTCAGTCAGTTCATCGGCATTGTCGGGCTCGTCGCGCTTCTTCTGGGCGGCGTCGGAGTCGCGAGCGGAGTTCGCGCATTCGTCGGGCGAAAGATCGACACCGTCGCGATACTGCGCTGTATTGGCGCGTCGAGCGGGCAGGTGCTCGCGATGTATGTCGCCCAGGCGGCCGCGATGGGCCTGATCGGATCGATTGCCGGAGCAGCGCTGGGGGTCGCCGTGCAGTTTGGATTGCCGTCGGTGTTCGGAGATTTTCTCCCTGTTGACGTGTCGGTAACCCTCGAGCCGGCAGCAATACTTACCGGCGTCGCCATTGGAACCTGGATAGCGCTGATTTTTTCCCTGCGGCCCCTGCTCGCTCTGCGCAATGTGTCACCGCTTCAGACGCTGCGTCGCGATGCAGATTCCGAAATCCTGAAGATGCGCTGGAACGACATTCCCCGCGTAATGGTGAACGTCGCGCTCGCACTGAGCGTTGTTGCGATTGCGCTGCTTCGCGCGGGAACTTTCCGACAAGGTCTTGGGATAAGTGGCGCAACGTTCGCCGTGCTCGGAATTCTGACGCTCAGCGCAATTCTGTTGTCGTGGGTCGCGCGCAGAACTTTGCGCGAGAGGTGGCCATACGTGGTTCGACAGGGTGTCGCCAATCTTTATCGGCCGGCGAATCAGACGAGGTCGGTAGTCCTGTCGCTTGGATTCGGCGCGTTTCTGATCACGACGCTGGTTCTCGTTCAATCGAACCTGTTGAAGCAGTTTAACATCAAGGTCGATCAGTCGAACGCCAATCTGGTTTTCTTTGACGTGCAGGAAGATCAATTCCTGCCTGTTGATTCGCTCGTGCGATCACGCGGAAGAGTTCTTCAGGCCGCGCCAGTCATCACGATGCGGATTGCCGCAATCAACGACCGGACGGTAGAGCAAATCATCGGCGATGCACGATCGAGGATCACCGCTGATTCTCTTGCGAGGGCAAAGCGTGGTGAGAAGCCGCTGACGCGTGCGCAAAGCCGCGAGCGTCAGCGCAGTGCGCGACAGGGGCCTGCCGGCCACGCGCCGGCAGGACGCCCGGGCTGGGCGCTTCGCCGCGAGTACCGTTCGACGTATCGCGACAAGCTGACCAACGGCGAGAAGATCGTTTCCGGAAAATGGTTCGGCACCGCTGTTCAGAAGGGCGACACAGGCGAGG
>JBDSBT010000070.1:0-10939 GCA_039921425.1 Gemmatimonadaceae bacterium
CGAGAATCGATCGAAGAGATTTGTAGCCGAGGAAGTCGATGGCCTTGTCGGTGAGATTGAACTGGACGCTTTTGGAAGCAGCGTGGGCGAGGCCGCCCGGGCCGGTGACTGACTGGTGTCCGGCGGGGACCTGGGGAGGAGCGTCGACGTTGAGGTAGCCTTCAGCCGAGAGGCGCTGGACAAGATCGTCGAGTAGTTTGGCGAGCTTTTCTTCCGAGTCTTCGGATCCGTCACCGCGAAGTGCTTCGAGCAATTCGGGCGTGAATTGTCCGCTCTCGATCAGGGCGTCGAGGATTGCCTGCTTGAGTGCGTCGAGGGATCTGTCGGATTCTTCGTTGTAGTCGCCCCACGGGTCGTACTGCTGCCCGCCAGCGAACCCTGACTGGAGGAGAAAGTCAGCGAGTTTCCCGAGCAGCGACTGCAGGTCGACTGCATCGGCCATCTCCGGGGAAAACTTGGAGTACGTATGGGACCTCATGGTTGAAATAATAAGTCGTTGCGCGTAACAGGGGGAACTACTTTCACCGCTGAGGTCGCCGGGTATGCTTGAGAACGCTGAGTCTGCACCCTCCGGCGCGAGCAATTCCAGTTTTTCGGGCTAGAATTCGAGACGAATGCCACCACAAAAATCCCTCAATCCGCTCCGTGTTCTCCAGGCGCACAGGAACTTTCGGCTTTTCTGGATTGGGCAGACTGTCTCGCTGATTGGGACATGGATGCAGCAAGTGGGGCAGGGATGGCTCGCGCTCCAGTTGTCGAACAGCGCATTCATCGTCGGACTCGTCAGCGCGGCCGGATCGCTCCCGATCCTGTTTTTCTCTCTGTATGCCGGCGTGATGATTGACAGGCGCGACAAGCTCCGGCTCGTCACTGTCGCGCAGGTCTTGTTGTCCGTTCAGGCGGCGGTGCTGTGGTGGGCGGTGTGGAGCGACCGCATCACGATTCCCCTTCTCGTGATGCTTGCCTTCAGCAACGGACTTGTGAGCGCAGTTGAAATCCCGGCTCGCCAGTCCCTCATCGTCGAGCTGGTTGGGCGCGATGACATAGTCGACGCGGTCGCGCTCAACTCGGGCGGATTCAATCTCGCGCGCATTATCGGCCCGTCGATCGCCGCAGCGGTCATCGCCGGCGCCGGACTCGCGTGGTGTTTCGGAATCAATGCCCTTAGCTACATCGCCGTCATTGGCTGCCTGGTCGCGATCAAGCTACCCAAATTCATCCCGAGCGAGCAGCGCCCCTCGGCGATTGCCCAATTCAAGGAAGGAATCGGGTACATCCGGTCGAGGCCGGAGGTCACTGGATTGATGGGGGTGATAGCAATGCTCGCGATTTTCGGCTTTCAGTACCTCACCCTGATGCCGGTCATCGCGCGGGACGTGCTTCACACGGGAGCCAGCGGCTATGGGCTCCTGGTAACGTTCGTCGGAGTCGGCGCTGTCTGCGGCGCGCTCACCCTCGCCGCGCTGAGCGACCGAATTCGGAGAGGAAGGTTGCTCAACATCTCCACGATTTCATTTTCGCTGCTTCTCGTGTTGTTCTCGTTCGTGAACGTGAAGGCAATCGCCGCAGGTGTGCTTTTTTTCCTTGGACTGACGATGCTTATCAACGGAGCGCTCGTAAACGGAATACTTCAGTCGGCCGTTCCCGACGATCTGCGCGGACGGGTGATGGCAGCATATGTATTCGTCTACGTCGGGTTCACCCCGATCGGCTCGCTCATCGCGGGTGCCGTTGCCCACGCGACAAATGTCGAGTGGGCAATCGGAATGGGCGGGGTGGTAATGCTGCTCTATTCCGTCTGGGCCTTCTGGAGATTTCCGGAGCTGCGGAGCGTCTAGGCTTACTGATATGCCCGCTCTCGGGTGCGTAAACCGATTGGCCCCATTTCAACAGTACCGAATTACTTGCGGCTCGTTCCCGACCTGATTTCTCTTCGGTCATGATGACCTTCTAAATCGCTTTTTCGTCTGGAATAGACGACGCTCTGTTGGGGTTGTGTGGATGTCGCTGTCAAAACCGCATTACGGGATCCACTGAACGTCATCACCCGAAACGATTGGCTATGCCAATTCTCATAAGAGCGTCCGACTGACTAATTGGGACGCTCTTCGACTCGCCTACCTGCTCCCGGACGGAACGCCGGTAGAGTTCAAGTAGCTATTGGCCGTCAGGTGCGCGTAACGTCGGCCTCATCATCTTTGCTCAGTGAATCCGGCTCCGCGATCGCGACTGGATCGTTGAGTCTGATTAGCTCCATCACATCGTTGTAGTCTCCGCTTCGCAGTCGAACGAGTCGCTCGTCGACGTCCTTCGCCAGCTCGTCGAACGCGTCGCGACTAAGCAGGCCCGTTCTCACACGCTCGAGCAGCTGCGATTTCTCCGTAAGAAGAATGTGCTCGGCGGTATCGGCGTCAGCCTTTGCACGAAGCTCCTGCCCAACGCGGTTCAGCGCCGATAGTTCTGTGCGCGCTGTGATTCGCCGCGTGGTGTATGCATCCTCCATCTGGTCGAGCAGATCCGGGGGCGCCGACTCCGTCGCGCGCATCCTGTCTATTTCCCGTGCGACTCCCGTCGATACCTGCAGCCGGCCGCGCGCGATCTCGTATGCAAGGCGGCCCTCGTCCTGATTCACCAGTCCGAGTCGCCTGAGTACCACTGGCATCGTGAGGCCCTGAAGGAGAATCGACGCAACGACCACACCGAACGTCATCGTCACCATCAACGCTCGCCCGGGAAAATCAGCGGAGAGTGACAACGCAAGAACCATGGACAGCGCCCCGCGCAGCCCGCCCCATGCCAGCGCCAGACTCCATTGTCTCGGTATCACCTCGTGCGTGCGTCGCAGGAGCATCGCCACGAGGAGGATCACTCCTCCCCTGCTGACAATCACCGCCAGGAAGGCGATCGTTATCACTGCCCATGATGCCAGGAGGGCTACGGGGCTCACCTCGAAACCAATCAGCAGGAAAATGACCGAGTTGAGCGCGAAGGCGAGGTAATCCCAGAACGTCTGAACTGCGAGCTGTGTTGACGGAGACATCCCAATCCTTCGCCCATAGCTTCCGCAGATCATTCCGGCAGTTACTGTCGCTATCACTCCGGAGAATTGCAGCTGCTCCCCAAGCACGAACGATCCGTACGCGGCGATCACCGTGAGCGTGATCTCGATCATTGCATCGTCGATTCGCGCAATCACTCGCGATGCCGCGAACCCAATTGCAGCGCCGATCGCTGCACCACCGCCTACGATGGTGACGAAGCGAAGAAATAGGCCCCCGACCGATGTCGCGGTGCCACCAAGGAATGCAAGAATCAGAGTGAGCGCAACGATGGCTGTGCCGTCATTGATTAGACTCTCACCCTCCAGCAGCAACCGCAGACGCTCCGGAGCATTCAAGTTCTTGAAGAGTCCGACAACTGCGATCGGATCGGTTGCCGCGATGAGAGCGCCGAACAGCAGTCCGTAACGGAGCGTGAAGTTCGGATCGAGCCCGGTTCCCTGAATCACAGCAGTTGAGATCAGCGCCGTGAATCCGATTCCCACAACTACTCCGGGCACCGCGAGCGAGCCGATTGTCATGCGGTTGTGCCAGAACTCTCTGGCATCGAGCTGGAACGACGCGTCGAACAACAAGCCCGGCAGGAATACCGCGTACAGCAATTCTCTGGTCAGGTGCGGAGCGTCAACTACATGAAACGAGCCGAGTACCAGGCCGACGAATACCAGCGCGACAGTGTATGGAACGCGGAGGTACCGGGCCGCTATCGCCACTCCAGTGGCGAGTGAGAACAGAATGACGAAAGTTCCTTCCGACGTCATCGTGTCAGTGCCCTTGCGGAACGAGTCGGACTGAAATCTGGCGCGCGAGAGCTCTTGTGCTGTCGATGACGACCGTCGCCTTCCGAAAACGAGCGCTCAACGAGTCGATGCGCAAGCGCGGAACGTCGGTGCCGGCACGAATCTCTACACTAAGCAGTGTGAATCTTTGCATGAGTACGCTAAAGGTATCAATGACGGGCGCAGCCGGGCCTGAAATTGTCCGTGGGGCCGTGGATAGGAAATTTGCGCGGACCCTCAGCCGCTCGAGTCCGAGCGAATGAGCGACTTGGCCGCGCATCATTTGCTGCGCGTCTGCGGCCAGCGAATCGGGCGATGCGTACGCGTAGGTGAGGAGGGGACCGTGGGTCGAGTCACCAAGCGCCAGATCGGATCCGACAATAGCGACAGAGTCGGGAAGAGTAACTGCGCCAAGCGACTGGGCGACTTCTTCACGAAGCGAAGCCACTCTGACCCGCGTAGGCGCCGGACGTGAGAATGCGCCGCCGGCAGGGTTTTGCACACCAAGCATCGCCGAAAGCGCGGTGACGTCTCCACTGGCGGCCGGGACTTGCTCGAGCGTCAGAAGGACAGGCTCGCGAGCAATCGCCGACGCGTCCCTTTCGAATGCGATGCGCGTCGAGTCGCCATACCATCCGGTGGTGGCGACATCGAGAACGACCTGAGTCCGATCTCCGCCGATATCTACCTGCTGCCTTACCACAAATGAACGACCTGCGGCGCGGAAGCGTTGCGCCGCCGTGTTGACAGCTCGCTTCACTCTGGACTCCCGCGCTATTTCCTGAAGCGATTGGGACAACGGAACGGCAACGAGCGCGACAAAGACTACCACGAGCGCGATCCTTGTCCAGACAGAGCCCATCAGTCCGACCGAGCGAAGACCGGGGACTCTCTCGATCCAGGCAGCGAGACCTGCGGCCGCTCCTTCGCCATGCCACGTTCTGTCTTTTTCGAGCACTTCTTCCTGCCGCATTCCCGCGAGGAGAAAGACAACCATCGCACTCATGACGATGCCCGCGAGGTTTGCTGTATAAAGCAGGAGGCTGCCGCGAACGATGACCCAGTTCAATCCGGTGCCTATGCCATAACCGGCGACCGCGAGGGGAGGAACGAGCGCGACCGATACCGCTACTCCTGGAATCGCGCCCGACAATCGCTTGCCGCGCTTGACACTGACAGCCGCCCCAGCGAGCCCGGAAAACGCGGCTATCCAGAGATCGAGCGTCGTCGGGCGTGTGCGCGATGCAATCTCCTGCGTGATCGTCTGGAACGGCACCGGGAGAGCAAACGACAGTAGCGCCGTAATGATCACCACCGCGACAGTGCTGACAACGATCACCAGTGTCGTCTCGAGTGCCAGCCTGCCATCTCCGATCGCAAGCGCCAGCGCCAGGCCGATTACGGGCGCGAGCAACGGTGCAATCAGCATCGCCCCGATGACGACTGCAGCGCTGTCGAGCGCAAGGCCCAGCGCCGCTATAGCCCCGGAAATAATCAGTAGCGACCAATACGCAGCACTCGCATCGGTCGCAGCTGCTGCGGTGTCGGTGAATATCTCGACGCGATCGCGTCCGCCGAGCCATCCACGAATAATTCGTCGAAACGGCGACCCCGGTTTGGCGGTCACGTCACCCGGTAATCGGCCCCATACTTCTCAGGGAGAGAGATCACGTGCATGTCGCGTTGCGGAAACGGGATACTGATGCCGCCATTCCTGAGGCCACGCCAGATATAGTGGTTCAACGCCGAAATGTTGACGCGCGAGCTCCACGGATCCTGTATCCACACCGAGACCTCGAAATTGACGGAAGAATCTCCGAAACCCGTCAGCAGCACGCGAGGGTCACGGCCGGTGAACCTCTCGGGCAGCTCCGATGCTGCCGCGCTCAATATCCTCGTGACGACATCGAGGTCCGCCTCGTACGAAACTCCGACCGTCGCGCGAATCCGATAAACCGCATCTCTCAGCGTGTAATTCGTGACCGTGTTCGCAACGAGTACTGAATTCGGGATGATTAGATCCTCGTCATCGCGGGTCCGTGCGACGGTGGAGCGAAGTCCCATTCGAGTCACGCGTACAACTCGGTCCTCGACCTGAAGAATGTCGCCCGGCTTGATGGTTCGCTCCGTAAGAAGAATCACTCCCGAAACGAAATTCTGGGCCACGTTCTGCATCGCGAAGCCGAGTGCTACCGCGAAAAACGCGCTGGCGGCGAAAAGCGCGTTCAAGTCTATGCCGAGAGTCTGAAGCGCGACTCCCATGCCGAGGAGCATGACGACGTATTGAACCAGCCGTGCCGCCGCCCCAGTCGTGCCTTCGTCGATAACTCCGCGAAGCGCAAATCCGCGCTTGGTTGCGCGCCCCGCGAGACGCGACGCCCAGAACGCTAGTATGGCGATCGCAAGAAATACGACCAGCGTCATTGCCGTCACCGGCGTGCGCGCAATGGTGAACAACGGAATGTTGAAAAGCCTTTCCGCTGACGCCGCAGCGGTGTCAGCTAATGCGCGCTGAGCCACGATCAGGCGCCGGGCCGGCTCATGTTCTTCTCCAGGATCGCGGCGAGAATCAACAGGAAAGCAAAGAGTCGGAGAGAATAGAGACAGACCGCATTCGCCTGAACCTCTACAGTCAGGGCGAGCGCAACGCGCTGAACGGCGAGAATTACGAACGACGCCGCGAACAGGGCAAAAAGTCTGTCCGCTGTCTGCCGCCAGAACCGGAAGAAGAATAACGCAGCAACGACGTATCCCATGGTCAGCGCGCCGGCGACGAGCAGCTCATATCTCGTCATCTTTTCTCCGCGGTGAGCCCGTATAGCAGGCACGATATCCCGGCGAGCAACGGCAACGACCTGATGACCGAGAGATCCTGCTCGGGAAGAAGCCTCAAGTCGATGATGAGGATGACGTTGTTGATGAAGAATCCGGTAAAGCAGAGCCCGCTCCACAAGAGCAGTTTAACTCGCGTCCTTCGATATCCACGGAAGAGGAGAAAGGCACAGGCGAAGCTTGTGACGGCGCAAAGCAGATAGATGATCAAAGCCATTGTCAGCCGTCTCCCCGAACCCGAAACGCCTCGGCAAATGACATCACCGGTTGCGCCGGCCGGTCGTAGATCGCTCGAATGAGTGTCACTGGGCGCGTGTTGTAAACATCGACTACCTCGGCAACGGCTGAGCGAAGGGACTCGGAGCGCGGATCGTACTTGTATGAATCGACACCCGCCGGGTCGGCCGCTTTGGAGACCAGACCACCGCTGCCCAGGTCCGCAACAGCATTGATGATCAACTGCGCCGGGCGCCTGGTGTCGCGAACCATCTCGTCGAGACTCCTGGACGCGGGAGCGGCCTTGTACAAAAGAAGCAGCAACTCGACATGGTCCATCGTTGCGAGGTTCGCTGCTATGATTCGCCTCACTTCGGGCCCGAGACCGAAATCACCCATCGTCTCTCAAGAGAGTCAAACCATGCGTCTGGCGCAAGAGCCAATCAACCGGAACGACGCCGGAAGAGAGGCCGTTCACCGAAATGTCGCAATCTGATCGAGTGACTTCTTCTGCAGATTGGGAACCATTGCGTTCTCTGCCGGATAACCCGTGACCACGAGCCAGCATCTTGCGTAGGTTGCATGGGTCCTGTCGGACAGTCATGGATACCATCGCATACTGGCTTTAGAATGTCTCAAGAGACTACCCTGGACCGTCGCTATATCGCCACCATCGCGCTGATCGCTTTGTCGATTATCGCGATCGGGGTCGGTGTGAAACGGATATTTGTTCCTGATGACGCTCCCGCTTCGACACCGGTGAGCGAGGCATCTGCCCTTGAACAGCTCTCGCATGAGAACCAGCTGAATGACATCGCGACATTCATCAATGAACGCATCGATGCGTCTTCTGCGTTCGTCGTTCGAATAACTGATTCGACTGCGGCTGGGGTGGCGTGGACAACGCCTGACACTCTGATAACCACAGCTGCCGATCTCCTCGTAAGGAAAGTCCAGCGTCCGGCTTTCGATTCCACTTCTGTACGAACTGCGATCGATACCACGTCGTTGGCGAAGGGATGGCTCGTGGTCGTTGGAAGGGATGCAGGCAATCGCGTGGTTTCCTGGAACGGAATCGGCGGAGGCGTAACAACGATTTCGTGCCGATCGAGTCAACTCGACAGGATCGTCATCAGCGTACCCCAGGCGCCGGAGTTCGCAGGAGCAGGAGTCTTCGATCTCGCGGGGCGGCTGGTTGGACTCGTTGTCAACTGCGGCGCGAACGGCTTTGCCGCAATTCCGCCGAGGGAAATCGGGAGGGTACTGTCCGCCTCGAGCGTGACGGCGGACTCTCTGACGGATTCCGCCACCACTACCTCGCCGCCGAAAAAGCGTTGAACGACCTTGCCTCGCTTGGAGTCATACTCCTCTTTGCGCTGCTTGTTGGACACCTGGTCAAGTTCGTGCGGGTCCCTGAGGTAACCGGATACCTGCTGGCCGGAATGATTGCCGGGCCTTCCGTACTCGGCTTCGTGACCCATGAGAACCTTCAGGCGCTTCGGGTCTTCAGCGAAGTGGGACTCGGCCTCATCCTCTTTTCCATCGGGTCGGTGTTCGAATTCTCGCGGCTGAAGAAAGTCGGGGCGAAGGTCGTCGGGATTGCCTTCACCGAATCCGCCGCTGTCGCACTCATGGTGTTTATCGTGATGATCATCCTCGGCCAGGGAGTCCGGGCGTCGGTGCTGCTCGGAGCCATTGCTGTTTCGACCGGAGCCGCATCGACTCTGATGGTGATTAGAGAGAACAATTCTGCGGGGCCTTTTACCGATACGGTGACAGCCGTCATTGGGCTCAACAATATCTTTGCGCTCGTTCTTTTCAGCCTGGTCGCTGGATCAGTCGAGATTGCAGCAATGGTCGCGGACAACGGGGTAACATTCGCCCGCATTGCGGCCACGGTTTTTCCGCTCCTCTGGGAGCTGGCGGGATCGGCGGCGCTGGGATTTCTTGTTGGACTTATGCTCGCGTCGTGGGCATCGCAGGTGAAGGAATCGGGTGAAGTCCTCATCCTTCTCATCGGCTGTGTTCTGCTTACAGTTGGCCTGGCATCGGCGTTTGACCTGTCCCCACTCATTGCCAGTCTCGCAGTCGGCGCGACAATGGCGAACCTCTCGAGCAAGAGCAGAAAACTTTTCGAGGCGTTGTCGCGAACCGATCCGCCACTCTACGTGATTTTCTTCGTTCTGGCTGGAGCTGACCTCAACCTTCGACTCCTGCCATCGCTGGGGATGATTGGCGCGGCGTACGTCGGAGCAAGAACGATGGGCAAGATCGGGGGCGCGTGGTTTGGTGCGCGTCGCGCTGGCCTCGGTACCTCCACTGAGCGCCTGCTCGGATTTGCGATTCTCGCGCAAGCCGGGCTTGCAGTGGGTCTGGTCCTGATCGCTCGCCAGAGGTTCCCCGACATAGCACAAACGATTACGGCGGTGGTGCTGGGCTCTGTCGTAATATTCGAGATATTCGGACCGCTAGGTGCTCGCATCGCCATTGGAAGAAGCGGCGAATCCCGCCGGCAGGATGACGATCTGCTGCTTCCATAGAAGAATGCCGGCTGCCCGATGTCGTTACCGCATCCCGAGCAGTTCCCGGACTGCTCGTATCACCGACGGCCACGCCGTGCTGCCCGGCTCCAATACGTCTGTTGGACAACTCTTGGCGTGTGCTCGCAATGAGGAGAGCAAGTTATAACGCGCGGACTGGCATCACGTCGCGCCCTCTTAGGCGCGGTTGTCTGGTGGCGCAGCGAGCTGATGCCTCTCGAATTCGGCGATGAGCGGTGGATCACAAGTGAAATCGGTGTAACGTATCCACGTTGGGCGTACGCGGATGTAGATCAGGCCGGGCCACGCTCCGCGCGACGGTCCATCGGGCCAATTCGCGAAGTACGCAGCCTTGAGGCGCTCCAGTTCAGGGCCATCTGGCTCGTCCACCGTTCCTTCATACTGGACAGTGCGTTCATTGCCCGACAACCAACCGCCGATGACCAGCGCTATTCGAGGGTTGGTGCGAAGATTCTCCGCTTTGCGGGAATTACTGAGCGTGTCGAAGACAATCTCGAATGAATCGGTGACCGCGATGCCAACGAGCGCAGCCTGAACATTGTCGCCGACTCCGCGCGACGCCTGTACGGCGAGTCGCTGAGTTCGGAGAAAGTCAAGAAGGTCTGCGGTCGTCATTGCGGTGCGTAAAGTCAGGCATGCTGCCGAGTCTTGTGCGCGCACGCGCTGCTGATAGCGATGCTGAGAATGACGAGAAGGCGGCCGCTGTTCACCATGCAAGACTTCAGGCCGAAGGAATGATCAAGCTGAAAGTCGATCCCTTACCCACTTCGCTCACGGCTTTTATTTCGCCCCCAAGCTTTCGCGCAAGTTCGCGGCTGATCGCGAGGCCCAGTCCAATACCATCGTTGTTCGCGGTGAGCCGATCGACCTGAATGAAAGGCTCGAAGATCATTCGAAGCCTGTCGGAAGGAACGCCTCGGCCGGTGTCCTTCACACTCACAACGACACTGTCGGCACCTTTCGCAGAGGACATCATGATGCTGCCCCCCTGAGGAGTGAACTTGATCGCATTCGACAGGAGATTCAGAAGTATCTGCCGAATCTTCTCGGCGTCCGCCCTCACCACCAATGTTTCCTCAGGCATTCGACAATCGAATTCCAGGCCTTTCGATTCGAGCTGCGGCAGGACGAGGCTCTCGACTTCATTAAAGAGCGGCCCAAGCTCGAAGTCCTCGATGTTCAGCGCCAATTGGCCTGCCTCGACTCGCGCAAAGTTGAGAATGTTGTTGATGAGACCGAGCAAGTGTCGCTGGCTCTGCTGAATCCGGTCGAGATCGGTTATCTGTTGCTTGTTCACCGGCCCGCGGATGCCCATCTCGAGCATCTGAGCGTAGCCGCCGATAGCGTTGAGCGGTGTTCGAAGCTCATGTGACATCATTGCAAGAAATTCGGCCTTGGCACGATTCGCTTCCTCGGCCTCGACGCGCGCCTCGCGCTCGCTACGCAGAAGCTCGTCCCGTTCACCGCGCTGGGTGAGCAGCTCTTCGGTTTG
>JBDSBT010000071.1:0-12756 GCA_039921425.1 Gemmatimonadaceae bacterium
AAGTAGGCGCCGACCCGTCCGCCAACGCCGATCACATTCTCCAACTTCAGGGCGTTGTCGAACTTGGTGTACTGCCCAAAACCGCCTAGCAACAGCGTACCCGGCTCTTGCGCAGCGGCCGTTCCGCCGAAGAGCAAGGCCGTCATTGCGCAGACGGTCCAACGTCTTCTTAACATGATGAATTACCTCTTTCGAATGGTGGATACAGCTACTACAACCGGGACATCGTTGTCGCGATTGCCGATAGGCAGGATGTATGCCGGTAGACTCGTAACTCCCCGTGAGGAGTTACCAAGTCCGAGGGACAATTTAGCGAGCTTTTGACTATGCGCTAGCCATCCACCCCGCGTTATCGCAGTCATTCACATCGCTTTATTGACGTTTCAAACATATGATAGCCAATGCGTTAGGCAGTTCGACATCCGGTCCTGTAGCCGACCACCCGGCTTGCAAATTCAGAGCCACGAACGACTAATCTGCATATCCGGAACGGTGCAAATCATGTTCGCGGACGTGCTGAATCTCGGCGCCACCATGCCGCACGTTCTCGACGCCTCGCAGCGCGAACAGCAACTCGCCAAGCCGCTTTCATTTCCGCCGCATCGGCAAATCGCGCCTCCGCACCTGCACTCATCGCACGCCCCAGCCAGGCACCGATCGATGGAGGCAATTCTGACCCGTCGAATTTCCCGCTGATCTGCCGCGCAACTATGGTTTCAGCGTCCCCGTCACCAAATGGAGGATGGCCGCTCAGCGCGAATGCCACGATCGCAGCGAGCGCAAAGTAGTCCACCGATGCGCCCTGCGGCTCACCCAGAAGCTGCTCCGGAGCCGCAAATGCTGGAGTTCCCTCGGCCGCAGATGTATCCTCGCCAGTCGCATTCGCAATTCCAAAATCCGTCATGCGCCATCGACCATAACGATCGATCAGGATATTTGCGGGCTTGAGGTCACGGTGGACGATGCCCACCCCATGTGCTGCAGCCAGGCCATCGAGGAGCTGCTCGACCTGAGGCGCGATCTCGTCGACAGTTCGCGGCCCGCTTCGCGCTACGAGGCTTGAAACCGAGCCTTCATCCGCAAGCTCCATCGTGTACCACGACAAATCACCCCGGCTATCCCAATCGTAGATCGGGACGATCGAAGGATGTGCGAGCTGTGCCGCGAGCTTGGCCTCACGCCAGAAAGCTGCGACGGCGCGCTCATCGGCGGCGACATGCGGATGCAGCACTTTCAGAGCGACCTCTCGTTCTAGCGACAAGTCACGGGCGCGCCACACTCGTCCGAAGCTTCCCGACCCCAGCGACGACAACAGTTCATAGTCGTCTCCGATCGCCCAGCGAACCCGCGTCTCGAACGAGACATCATGAGAGTGCGAAGCAGGCTCGGCCAATGGCACCACGGTGGTGTTGCGATTCGAGTATCCGCGGTCGGCCGTGCGCAGCATCGCTGCAGCGGATTGATACCGTTCGGACGGATCGGGCAACAGCGCGCGATCGATCGCAATCGCAACCGACGCCGGCGTCTCCGGTCTAATCAATCGAACAGGAGGAACGTCGCTCGGCGGCGGATCTTCACCGGTCAAAGCCGCGAAGCAAATCGACGCAAGCTGCCACTGATCGCTTGCCGGAGTCGGTCTCCATTCACCCGCCGCCCACTCCGGCGGGCGGGCAGTAGGCGGTCGCTGACCCTCGAGCATTCCGCCAGGACGCAGAGGCCGCATTCCATCGGGAATTTCATCGCGCGGAATCGCCCATTGCCATTCGAGCATCCACAATCGACCCGTTGGAGCCACCCACACGGTATCCTGAGTAAGCGCACCATGCGTGGTTCCGTTGTCGTGCAGATACGAAAGACTCGAACCCACTCCTCGCAACACCTGAAGTACGTACGGAATTTCTGCAAGCCCGAGTCGCTTTAGATGCGCACGCACCGTTTCGCCGGTGATCCATCTTCGCAGATAGCCCGGCCCGCGCCTCAGCTCCGCCTGCGCATGCCAGAAGTGATACGTCGTTGGAATCGTCGGGTGGTTTCGGTGGGCGAGATTCCTGGCTTCCGAAAAGAGCCAGCCTTGATACGCAGGGTTCGGCGCAGTTACGAGCGAGAGCGACCGCCCCATTCCATCTGCGACCTGCTGGTAGTGGCGCTGGTCGCCGAAATATCCTTCCGCGCCCCACGACCATCCCGGCGGGAGCTGCCACCCTGCAATGTGCGGCGGCAGATCGGCAAGCTTTCTCGTTTCTGCAGGGGTGCGGCGCGGTGTTGTCATGACGTTGCAGGCTGCATGCTGATCACGACCTTCGCACCGCGGCCTTCCTCACTTTCGAGGTTGATCGTTCCCCCCCATGACTCGAGTAGGCGGCGACTGATCGCCAGCCCAAGGCCGCTGCCAGTGGTGCGCGTGGAGAAATGCGGCTCGAACACCCTGTTCAATGCGGCCGACGGAATTCCAGCGCCGTCATCTTCCACCGTTATCACCACGTCGCTATCAGTCCGTGCGAGCCTCACCCGGACCGCGTTTGCGCGCGCGAGCCGGGCGTTTTCGAACACGTTGAGCAAAACGTCGCGCATCTCGTCGCTTCGGGCGCGGGCGAACGTTGGCCTTTCCGCCCCTTCGAGCATCCACACCACTCCGCCGATTCCAATTTTTTCAAGTCCAACCACGTCGCGTAATATCGCAGCAACGTCGATATCCTCGGCAGGAGGTAAGTCGGCGGGAGCGCTCCCGTAGCGGCTGAACGCGCGGGCGATCTCATCGAGGTGATCGATCTCTGAAAGAATTCGAGTCACGTTTTCGTTCAGCACACGATCGAAATCCACCCGCGGGTCCGAGCGTGCTCGACGCAGATGCTGAACACCGAGCCGGATGGGTGTCAGCGGATTCTTGATTTCGTGTGCGACCTGGCGCGCCATCTCGCCCCATGCCAGAACTCGCTCCGCACGCGAGACTTCGATTCTGCTGAGCTCGAGATCGCGCGCCAGAATGCGCGCCGCGATGCCACTCAACCAGAACGCTGCAATTGCCCCAAGGGCCGTCGCAAACAAGACGAGAAAAGTGAGATCACGGCGACGGCGATCGAGCACAAGCTCGTCGCTGCGCGCAGGCGCCGCGAGGACGAAGCGTTGTCCCGCACTTCCAGTCGTTGCGCGGTAACCCCAGAACACGCGGTTCCCCCCGATGGTCTGCTGCCAGCTCGCTGTCAGCTCGCCACCTTGCGCAATGCTCGTCTCTACTGCCGCCGGGAGCGCCGCGCCGCCGGGCGCTACCATCGCGTACAGCGAATCGTTGCTCGCTGTCAGCATTCCGCTCGAATAGAGAAGCAACGGCGTATCGTCGTTCGCCTGCCCGGTTGCATTGCCCTGATCACCACCGGCGACGCGGTGCAGTGTTTCGTAAACGAGCAACTCACGAACTCCGCGATCATCTCCTCGCAATCTCTGGTACGACCACGTCGCGAACGCAACGGCCGGCGCAATGAAAAACATGAACAGCGCCAGTGTCAGTCGACCACGGTATGAGCCAAGCCATTTCGACGCCCGCCGCCGCACCAATCGCCAGAAACCGCCTTCCGCCATCGCGTTCAGTACCCAGAGCAGTCCCGCGATTGCGACGTCGAGCGTCACGACGAGCCACCCCCTCACAAACAACGTTGGCCGCGATCGCAGATCGACTTCGACGTGCGCGCGCGCCGGACCATTCGAGGTCGGAATGAGCTCGTCGCCGTGCCACTCATTGCCGATTCGGCGCCACGAAAGGTGCCTTGGCCCCGTAGTCGATGTCCGAGCTACATCCGCCAGCGTGAGAGTGTACGGGGGCTCGGCCTGGATTGGAGCCGATAACCCGAGCAGAGCTTTATAAGGGTTCTGTTCTATCAACTGAGTGCGCGGCGACACGACAACTGATGTCGCACCTCCATCTCGATGCGGCACGGCAAGCATCACCTGGCGACCAGCGGGGCCCACCACCTGATCGATTGAGGGCTGCCCCGACGACTTCGCGGCAGCCACGGTCTCCATCAGGGTGACGGAATCGTAGGCGATTGGCGCAAGATCGAGGCGCGAATCAGTTGTGCGGTCGCTCGACCAACTTCCGAGCGATACCTGAAGATCAGCGGCAGCAAGATCCGACTTTACATAGCGCTTGAGTAAATCGGCGCGCGTGCCCGGATTGTCATACTGCTGAAACTGCAATGCAAACCTCGACAGAAGTGCAGCAGCATCGCCATCTGGCACCTGCAGCGACGCCACATCGCGCCCGGCGAGTTCCAAGCGCTGCTTTGTTGTCTCCTGCCAGACCAGCGTCACTGCAAGCGCTGCAGCGGCGGTAGCGACCAGCGCGGCCTTTCCCAGGCTGGGCACTCCGACCTTACCGCTACCGATCCGGAAAAAGCCAGCCGCCACCAGCCAGAATGCGAAGCAGATCAGAAATAGCGGAACCTCCCACAACAGCCAGAGGAGAAGGGTCGACCCGCTGGTTGGCAGGGAGATTCCGGCTGCTCCGGCCATGGTAGCCAGGGGTCCACCTACAGCGGCAACCGCGCCGAGTATCCATGCGAGAGACCTCGGCAAAGTAACCCGTCTTGCGCGGCTCGCGGCAAAAACGCCCAGAACGAGAAGCGTTGCGAACATCAGAAGCACGCCCGCGTTCGCGGTCAGGGGCCCTCCGCCGCTCAAATAGTAATAAGCGGGATCGAATGCCTTCGAGTAGTTGGAGAAGTTGTTCCACGGGACAAGCGCAATCGCGACGATTGCTATCGCGATTGCAGCAGCTCGGTACCAGATCGCGCGGCGCCTCGTCCACGATAGAACGAGCATGACGACGAGGCCGATCGTCAGCAGGACCGTGCCGCGTTCCCGCGTTTGAACGGAAGCGGCGAAACCAACGAGTCCTGGCGAAACAGGGGTCGCATCTATGCGCATGAGAGGCGCGCCGTTCGCCGCGCGTATCAACTCGCCCACAGAGTCTGACGGCAGGCCGAACCTGAACGATTCGACGAGTTTTCGCGCCGCTAACCTGTCATCGAGCGCGATTGCGATTCGGTTCGCCGGCGGCTCGGCGTGAATCAGTGCCGAGCCTACAACGCGCCTGTCTCCTCTTGAAACGGCGACCTGCAGGACGGTGTAAAAAGGAGTCGTGACTACGGTCGTGCCTGATTGCACGCCTGTTGACACCGTTTTGAGCTGTCCACTCCAGGCGAACGGAACGCCGTGGTCGAAGACCATCAATCCGCTTTCACGGCCCTTGGGAAGCCGGCGAACAAAGGCAAAGGCCTCGGTGGCGCCCGCAGGGGCGTCCAGGGCTTTCACAGTCGCCTCGGTCAGCCGCGCTTCAGCGCCAGTCAACTCCTCGCTAATCTCGCGGAGCGCGGCGAGCCGGCGGACCTCAGGGTCGTCCCCAACCCCTAACCGACTGGAAAAAGCGCTGGCGCCCGGAGTATTGGTGGCGTAAGGTACAAGAGGGTTTCTAAGCCACCACGCGAGCAGAACGATCGCGACGCCTGCCGCTAATAGCGACAGGTGCGGCGCCCATCGACCGTTCGGTATCCTAATGGCCGCTCCCCGCGCATGAACCGCACATCACCACTTCAGTCCCGCGCCGTCGACGACGCAAAGCCGCCGATGCCCGCGCCACACGCCCCGATCGTTCCACTTCCGCACAATGCTCCGCTTCGCATCAAGGAACTTCTTCCGATGCAGATCGAAGCAGTCATTGCGGGCGACCCCCGTCTCATCATTCCGGTTGGAACCTGCGAGCAGCACGGTCCTCATCTGCCCCTGGGTACCGCCACCATCATCGCCGAGCGATTGGCTGACGACCTGTCCGCGGAATACGGTGTTCTTCGGGCCCCGACCGTCGAGTACGGTGTCAACGTCGACACGGAGCGCGGCTTCATCGGCAACGCTTCGGTGCGAAAGAAAACTCTCCATCGTTCGCTCAACGACCTTCTCGATTCATGGGAAGCGACAGGTTTCAAGGAATTCATTCTTCTCACGGCGCACGGGCACGATCCACACCAGGAAGCGCTCGCTACCGTCATCACGGCAGGAGCGCGCGTTCGTGTCGTCGACATCTTTGCGGTCAATCTTTCCGAGTTGCTCGAAGGACAAACCGAGGCGATGCACGGCGACGAAGTCGATACGTCCATCATGCTTTACCTCGCCCCCGAGATGGTACACCTCGAGCTTGCTCGCGACTATATGATGTCGCGTGAGGAGCTTCGGCGTTACCGTCGCGGCACATTGAAGGTTCCCAGCAAGAGCGCCGGCTCGATCGGCCGGCCGTCGCTTGCATCGGCTGAGAAGGGTCGAATTCTCTATGAAAGAATCCGCTCGCGCATCAGCGACAGAATCTTCCTAGCACCGGCGATGTCTGGTTGAAAGACGCCTGAAACCCTCTCCCGTGGTCCACCGTAGGGCAACCTGACTCTACCCGCACCCAACAATGCAAATGCGTTTGTGTCTCATTTTGGCACTTCTTGTTCCGGGAGTCGCGACTGCGCAGACCTCTCTGACGCGTCCCGACTCAACCGCCGCTACGCTGTCGCTCGCCGACGCGATGAATCTTGCGGTTCGCAACAACCCGGCACACCTCTCCACAATCAACAACCGCCGCACAGCTGACGCCGCTGTCCGCGCAGCGAACGGTCAGCTTCTGCCCAGCGCAGACGCGAGCCTCAACGCTTCTCGCCAGCAGGGTGGACGCCAGATTTTCGGCGGCACGAGCCTCGGTGCTAGCTCTGACGTCAATCAGTCGCAATACTCGATCGGCATCGGCTACCGGGTAAATCGCGCAACGTTCATCACACCGAAACTTCAGCGGGCGAGCCGCGATGCTGTCGAAGCCGACATCACCGGTAGCGCCGAGAAGCTGCGGTCGAATGTGATTCAGCAGTACCTCGCAGTGCTTCAGGCGCAGGATCGTGCGTCCCTTCAGGATACGCTCCTCGTCACGTCGCGGAGCCAGCTGGTGCTCGCCAAAGCTCGCGCACTTGTTGGATCTGGCACGCAGCTCGACGTCAGCAGTGCAGAAGTTACGGTTGGCCAGCAGCAGGTACAGGTGATCCAGGCGCGCAACCTCATCGAGATCGAGAAGCTCCGCCTATTCCTCCTGCTCGGTGTGGAACAGCCGTCCAATGTCGCTCTGACCACAAAGTTCGGGGCCTTCGTCGAGCCACCGGCCCTCGCTCTGCTTCTCTCATCCGCACATAGCGCCAACCCGGTGCTCAACGCGTATAGATCGAGAGAGAAGGTTGCCGACATGAATGTTAAGCGCACGCGCAGCGAATACTCGCCCACGCTCAGCCTCAGCACGGGTATCTCCGGCTACACCTACTCTTACGCCAGCTCCGACTTTCTCGTCCAGCAGGCAACGGCATCGACCGCGGCGTCGCTGGCATCATGCATTCGTACGGAAGAAGTTCGCGCCGCCTTGAAGCTTGCCAATCAGCTAGCTCAGTGTCAGGCGATCACCTTCACGCCTGCGCAGGCTTCGGCCCTCCGAAGCGGGAACCGTCAGTTCCCATTCAACTTCCAGAATGCGCCAAGGTCGATCTCAGCAAGTATTTCGCTCCCACTCTTCGACGGATTTGCACGGGAGCAGCGTGTCCAGGAAGCGCTCGCTTCCAATGACGATGCACGCTTTAACGTTCGCGCGGCGGAGCTTCAACTCGTCGCGGACGTCACGGGCGCGTATCTGACTTTGACGACTGCGGCAAAAACTGCCGCCCTTCAGGAGCAGAACTCCGCGAAAGCGAAGCTCGAGCTCAAGTTCGCGCAGGATCGCTATAGAAGCGGTTCAGTGACTCTGGTCGATGTCACCACCGCTCGTGCAGCCTACGAGCGCGCGGAAAGCGACCGGATCAACGCGATATTCGATTACCACAAGGCGTTCGCGGCGCTGGAAAGCGCAGTCGGCCGTCCACTCAGATAACGGAAAACACAAATGTCGAAGCGCACTAAATGGGGAGTTGGCGGTGGAATGCTTCTGGCGATCGTACTGATCGGCGGACTGAGTGCCGCCAAGGGCCGGAACAAGGCGACTGAAGTTCGCATCGAGCCTGTTGAGAAGCGCGACCTCGTCGCGTCGGTCACGGCCAGCGGGCAAGTTCAGCCGCACACGAAGGTTGACCTTGCTTCCGACATCACCGGCCGCATCGTCCGCCTCGTAGTGAAGGAAGGCGATCTCGTAACGAAGGGCCAGTTCCTTCTCGAGATCGATCCGTCGCAGTACCGCGCATCAGCCGAGCGCGCGTCGGCCGCTGTCGCCAGTGCCCGCTCGCAGGCCTCGACGGCTCGTCCGAGCCTGCTCCAGGCGCGGCGCAACTATGACCGTCTTCTTCTTCTCAAGAAGGAGAACCCGACTCTCGTTTCCGACGAGCAGGTCGAACAGCTGAAGACGCAAGTTGACGTAGCGGCGGGCCAGCTCGAGGGTGCCAACAACGGCATCGCACAGGCGTCTGCATCGCTGCGCGACGCACAGAGCCAGCTCGGCAAAACGTCCATCTTCGCGCCGATGACCGGACGCATTACGCGTCTCAACGTTCGCGAAGGTGAGACCGCGATCATGGGAACGCTCAACAAGGACGCCGCAACGCTGCTCACGATCAGTGACATGAGCCTGCTCGAAACCAAGGTGAAGGTCGATGAGACCGACGTCTCGCGCATCGCTCTCGGCGATTCAACGGTGATTCAGATTGACGCATTCCCCGACACGACATTCGTTGGCCGCGTTTCCGAGATTTCCAATAGCTCGCTCAAGACAGGCGCAGGCGCGTCAAGCAACCCGGCTGACCAGGCGATCAACTACGAGGTCACTGTCACGCTCGTCAACGCGCCGGCCACGACCCGCCCGGATTTCTCTGCTACCGCCAAGATCGTCACCGACACGCGCAAGAACGTGCTGTCGATTCCCATCATCGCGCTCACTGTCCGCGAGGATTCGCTCGCCAAGAAAGACAGCGGCGCCGTTACCCTTGCAAAGACTTCATCAGCCAAGCAGGTCGGAAAGCGGGACCTCGAGGGCGTCTTCGTCGTTGGCGCGGACAACAAAGTGACTTTCAAGCCCGTAAAGGTGGGTATAGCCGGCGAGAAGTATTTCGAGGTCGTGAGTGGCCTCAAGGATAATGAGAAGATCGTCGGCGGAACCTACCAGGCAATTCGTGAGCTCAAGGACGGAAGTCGCGTCAAAGCCGTGAAGGCCGACGACAAGAAGAAGCCCGCGGGGGCAAAATCGTAATGCAGACAACTGAAGAAGTACCGCTGAGCCATACTGCCGAGCGCGCTGTAGTTACACAGCAGGCCGGCAAGGCACCAGACAGGGATTGGGTAATCGTCACGCGCGGCATCAAGCGCGAGTACGACATGGGTGGTGAAATCGTTCGCGCCCTCAGGGGTGTGGACGTGGCCATCCGGCGAAATGAGTACGTCGCGATCATGGGTCCATCCGGATCAGGTAAGTCGACGCTTATGAATCTCATCGGATGCCTCGACACACCGGATGCCGGTGAATACTGGCTGAGTGGTGATCTTGTTTCGTCGATGGCAGATGACGAGCTCGCCCGCGTTCGCAATCGCGAGATCGGGTTCGTTTTCCAGACCTTCAACCTGCTTCCCCGCGCGACGGCGCTTCACAACGTCGAGCTCCCACTCGTCTATGCGGGTGTGCCGTCGGATGAGCGCCGCAAGCGCGCCATCGCGGCGCTCGAGCGAGTGCAGCTCGGCGACCGGATCACTCACCGTCCAAACGAGCTGTCAGGCGGCCAGCGGCAGCGCGTAGCGATTGCGCGCGCGCTTGTGAACGAGCCAGCGATTCTTCTTGCCGATGAACCGACTGGTAACCTCGATTCCACGACCTCGGAAGAAATCATGCGCGTCTTCGAGGAGCTGGCGAGTTCCGGACAAACCGTGATCATGGTCACGCACGAGCCCGACATCGCCGCGCACGCAAGGCGCGTCATCGTCCTCCGCGATGGAATGATCGAGAGCGACGACCGCCGCGAGCGCTTTGCGGAAAAAATGCAGATCCCTGGTCCGTCGATCACTCACAAGTAGGAACAATGTCCTTCTTCGAAGCGATTCGGCTGGCGCTAGCCCAGATTCGCGTGCAGAAGCTCAAGAGCTTCTTCACGCTGCTCGGTGTGGTGATCGGTGTCATGTTCCTCATCGCCGTCGTCTCGATCGTCGAAGGCATGAGCAGCTACATGGAGCACGACTTTGTTGGCAAGCTCGTTGGCGTGAACACGATGACTCTCGCACGGTCGCCGGAGATCGGTGGAGACATGTCCGAAGCGCAATGGCGCGCGATGCAGCGGTGGCCTCGCGTCAAGATCACTGACGTCCAGCCGGTTGTGGCGGCCCTTCCGGCAGGCACATTGTGGTCGGCTGAGGGCAACGACAACGTCATGATGTCGTCGCAATGGGCCAAGCCGAGCAAACTCCAGGCGAGTGCCGTCGAAGGCGACTATTTCAAAATCAGGGAGATGAAGATCGAGCGCGGGCGTATTTTGACCCCTCAGGAAATGGCGCTCGGTACACCAGTCGTCGTCATCGGACCCGAAATCGCGAAGAGATTTTTCCCCAATCTCGATCCGCTCGGACGTCAGCTCAAGGTGGGTGGACTTCCCTACACCGTTGTCGGACTTGCGGAGTCCCAAGGCAGCATTTTCGGGATTTCCCTGGACCGCTTCGTCATTGCACCGTACCGATCGCCGCTTCGCCATGCGGTGAATCGTCCGCTTGTGATCGACGGATTGAAGATCAAGGCCACGGGCGACGCCGACATGGTCGAGATACAGGAAACTGTCCGGCAAGTCATGCGGGGACGACGTCACCTTCGTCCTTCGGAACCGGACAATTTCTCGATCGAGACCTCGGAGTCAGCGCTCAGCTTCTGGACTCAAATCAAGAGCAAGCTCGAAATTGCAGGAGTTGTTCTGCCTGCGATCGGCCTGATCGTAGGTGCAATCGTGATCATGAACATCATGCTCGTCGCCGTCGCAGAGCGCACGCGTGAGATTGGAATTCGCAAGGCGCTCGGCGCCAAGCGTCGCGACATCATGTCTCAGTTTCTTGTAGAAGCAGCGACGCTTAGCACGGTCGGCGCGGTCATCGGAATCATCATGGGAATCCTCCTGGCTCAGCTCATCGCCGCGGTATCGCCGCTGCCGGCCACGGTTGCGCCATGGTCCATCGTCGCGGGCGTGATTGTCGGAGCTGGTGTTGGAATCATTTCAGGTATTTACCCGGCGAGCCGCGCCTCGCGCCTTGACCCGATCGCAGCCCTCAGGGCGGAGTAGATGATCTCCACATGGCTGTTCAACATTACGGAAGGCATCGGAATCGCCTTCTCTGCCATTCGCGAGAACAAGGTCCGCGCAGCACTGACCATACTTGGTGTTGCTGTCGGCGTGTTCGTGGTCGTGACACTTTCGGCGGCAGTGCATGGAATCAACGCCAGCGTTGCGAAAGACCTCGAGTCCGCTGGACCAACGAGCTTCTATCTCTATCGGCGCCCCATAAGTCTCGGAAATTTCTGCGATGGAACCGACGACACGTGTCCGGAGCGGCGCAATCCACCAATCACGCTGACTGAAGCGGACAGGATTTCTAAGCTGCCGGAGATCTCAGCGGTGACAAGTCACATCGGCTCCGGTGCGAAATACAAGTACAAGGACAAGGAAGTCGCCCAGGGCGGTCTCGACGGTTACAGCTCGGGATGGCTCGCGGCGGACGGCGGGGACATCACCGAAGGTCGTGACTTCACATATGCAGAGGCGTCTACCGGCGCAAACGTCGTCGTCATCAACGACGTGATGGCCACGCGGCTGTTCGGAGAATCAGAGCCGCTTGATAAGTCAATCGAGATCGAAGGCCATCCGTTCAAGGTCATCGGACTTTATCACAACGTTGGCAGTTTCCTTGGCAAGCCGTCTTCGTCATCGGCTGGGAACAGCCCGAAAGCTTTCATCCCACTCCAGGCTGGAAAGCGGCAGCTCGGCTTCGTGCTTCGTCGTCTCGACCTAACGATCAAGCCAGTCGCCGATATTCCGCGTGATCAGGCTGTTGATGCCGTAACCGCGCTTCTGCGTGGAACACGTGGACTTCGGCCGAGCGCGCCTGATAACTTCGCGATCGTCACGTCAGATGGATTGATGGCGATTTACGATGGATTCTTCGGCGTGTTCTTCATAATCATGATTGCCCTTTCGGCCGTCGGCCTGATGGTCGGAGGAGTTGGGGTTATTGCAATCATGATGATCAGCGTGACAGAGCGAACCCGTGAAATCGGCGTTCGAAAAGCGCTCGGGGCGACTAGAAAAACAATCCTGTGGCAGTTTCTCGTAGAGGCAGCTACGTTGACGTGCATCGGTGCGACAATCGGTCTCATTTGCGGGTCGGCTGTCGCCTTTCTTGTCAACAAGTTCACGCCGGTTCCGGCGTCTACGCCGCCGATGGCTATCGTGGCGGCACTTGGAGTAAGCGCTGTCACAGGCATCGTCTTCGGAATGCTGCCGGCTGCGCGCGCGTCCCGTCTCGACCCCGTGGAAGCGCTGCGCTACGAGTGATTCAATGACGTCCGCGACATGACGTTCGCGGACGTCATTTTCACTGCACTCCAGCAGTTGAAGGAAAACAAGCTACGGTCGTTCTTCACACTCCTTGGGATCATTGTGTCCGTTACGTTCCTCGTCGCGGTTGTCGCAATAATCCAGGGAATGAACTCATACGTAAGCGACAACCTCGCTGCGTCCTTGATTG
>JBDSBT010000072.1:0-10431 GCA_039921425.1 Gemmatimonadaceae bacterium
GAATGATTTCTTTCAGTCAAGGGAAGGTGAACTCGCGACAGAGGAAAGCAGCGTCAGCGGAGCAAGCTGATGCGGTCGAAAGTCCTTTAGCTGTGACTAATTAACGAGAGCCGCTTTCAACCAGTGCAGGCGCGCATGAGCAGGTTCAGAACGACAGTCAATATGACTGACACGACGATACTTGTTATGCATCCGCTCGAGCGCACTTGCATGCTGGTCTACGCTGTCTCGAAGATCTGAGCTTAGCCGTTTGTTGGACGGCGCACTATGATCTCGTCCTGACCATCCGCACCCTTCTTGAGCACGACACTGTCTTCGGGCGCGACAGGAATGCGCGTCTCAGCCAGCTCGCCGTCAATATCGCGCTCCGGAGCCGCCTCAATAACGTTGGTATCCTTTCGCGGCTTGATCGAGAAAAATTTCCGGTCGTCATACACTTCGTGATTGTAGAACTCGCGATCGACCGGTCGATCTGTCACTCGATCTGTCGTTGTCGTCGTCGCAGCAGCGGCGGTCGCAGCCGCGGCTGTAGCAGCCGCAGCCCCGGCGGCGGCTTCACCGAGCGTGAAATGACGGCGAACTTCCGACTCGTGCACCCGCGACAAAACCCCATGATCGTACAGCGGCAACAGGGACACGCGCTCGGCGGTCAGCGGAACGATTACAAGGTCGCCTTCGTCGGCAATTCGGGCCGAGCCAATCGGGATGATCACATCGCGATCGCCGTGTGTCGCAGCGATTGAAGAATGGAGCCGCACGTCGAGATATCGCGTGCGCATGCCGTCCAGATCCACGAGAAGATCTTGAACCTTGCCGACTTCTTTGCCATCGGCGGAGTCGACGCGCCAGCCGCGGATGTCCTTGTAACCCTCGGAAACCTGAAAGTCTTTCAATTCGGAGAGAGGGGCGATCTGCGCGCCATCTTCCGTTCTATAGTCCTTTGCCATTAGACCCTCCTGAAATTCAAGTTGTCACTGTTCGGAATGGAGACGCTTGTTACATGCGTGAGCGGTGCGATGCCCGAAGTCGTGGTCCCTGCCGTGGCGTTCTTGTCGGTCCACCAGTACCAGCCGGCGGCGGCGATGACGATCAGGAGCAGAATCATCAGCAGCGGTGTCATTGAACGGCGCGGTTTGCGCTCGATGGGAATTTCGGCCATGGGACAACCTCCAGGAGGGTGACGCTACTTCTATAGATAGACGGTCTCATTGCAACCGCCGTTCCCAACCGGCTGAACCCACCTTGCGGGGGGTATAACCCGGGCAAATGGCGGGCGGACAACCGACCTCATGGTTCAAGTCTCGAGCAGGAACTAGATTCGGGGCTCAACTTCTTAGGGGAGCTTCATGCATAAACGTTCAAGGATTCTGGGAGGATTGGTTGTGCTCTCGATCATCGCCGTAAGCTGCACGAAGAAAGATTCGGACGATGCGACCGCGGCCAGCTCGGCCACACCCGCCGCCGCCACCGATCACACCGCCGACGCGCTTGCAATAACACAGGGCGATTCCGCGTGGCTGCGCGGCGTGATGAACAAGAATGTCGATTCCGTGATGGCCTTTTATACGCCGGACGCGGTGTCCTACGGCTTCGGCGTTGCGCCGTCGAGCGGCACAGATCAGATTCGCGCCGAGTACACGGAAATGGTGAAATCAACGATCACCAATCCGAGGCTGTCGGCCAACACCGTGAAGTTCTCGGACGATGGCTCACTGGCCTATGACTACGGGACGTACCAGATGACGGTCCAGCCGCCGGGTGGAAAGGCAGACAATGTGTCTGGCGCCTTTCTTAACGTCTGGAGGAAAGTGGACGGGCAGTGGAAGCTGGCGGCCGAGATGAGCACGCCGGTTCCTGCGCCCAAGTCGTAGAGAGGGTGCCAGCAGTGGGCCGACATGAAGCTGATTGACTTGAGACACGAAATCCTGGGAGACCACGATCACGTACCGTGGTCTCCCGGCGCCGTTGATCTGCGATTTCATGTCGAGAGAGGAATCGCGCGCAAAGTACGCACATTGGACAGAATTCCCCCGAAGTCATTTTCTCGAACCTCGATGTGAGCCGGCAAGGCCGTTCTCGTCCGGACCGACTGGGACGCGCACTGGAACACCGATGAATACTTCGAGGGACACCCCAGTCAGCCGTTGGAAATGATGCCCTCAAATTTAGTAGCATAATGATATATATACGTGGACCACAACCCTACCAGCCAAACCTACATGCGTAGAACTCTCGTTCTTGCCGGACTTCTAATCTCCCTTCCGCTCGCCGCGCAAAATCCACCCGCACCACCCGTCAATCCGCCCTCTGGAAACACTCCACCTGTCACTGCGACGTCGATTCCGGCTAAGTGGAACGTCCTCGAGAAACACGGGACGTCCAGAGACGTTGATTATGACGTAAACGAAGGGACGTGGATCAACCTCGACATCTCGCCGGATGGAAAGACAATCGTGTTCGATCTCGTCGGCGACATCTACACAATGCCAATTACCGGCGGCTCGGCGAAGCTCATACTCGGCGGCGCAGCATACGAGCACCAGCCGCGCTTCTCTCCCGACGGAAAACGCATGGCGTTCACATCGGATCGCGACGGTCTCACCAACATCTGGACGGCGACAACCGACGGGACTGATCTTCGACAGGTCAGCAAGGAGAAGGAGCGAGACGTCGCAAACCCGGCATGGACTCCGGATGGACAGTATCTCATCGGGCGCAAACATTTTCGCAACACACGCTCGCTCGGCTCCGGTGAGATGTGGCTCTTTCACACCGGCGGTGGAAACGGACTCAAGCTCACCGATCGTCGCAACTGGGAGCAGAACGCCACGGAGCCGATCGTCTCCAACGACGGACGATACGTCTACTTCACGGAAGACGTATCCCCGGGCGGCGGGTTTCAATACAATCGCGATGCCAACGGCCAGGTGTACGTGGTTCAGAGATTCGACCGGCAGACGGGCACCCGTACGACGGCGATCGGCGGCGCAGGCAGCGCGCTTCGTCCACAACTCTCGCCCGATGGAAAGACGATGGCATTCGTGCGTCGCGTAGGGCTGAAAAGCGTCTTATGGACTCGCGACATGGAGAGCGGAAGCGAGCGTCCTGTGTGGGATGGACTCGACCACGATCAACAGGAAGCATGGGCGATTTATGGCACGTACCCCGGATACGACTGGACGCCCAACGGAAAGTCGATCGTGATCTGGGCAGGTGGACACATCAATTCCGTCGATGTCGCTTCTGGTCGCGTTACGAACATTCCTTTCAAAGCCCACATCCATCAGACAATCACCGACGCCGTGCGCTTCGCTCAGCAGGTTGCGCCCGACAGCTTCGATGTGAAGATGCTCCGATGGGTGTCGGTCTCGCCCGATCAGAAGCGTGTGGTCTACACGTCACTCGGCAAGATGTATGTAAAGGAACTGCCAAACGGAAAGGCGCACCGCGTCACGAATGATCCGAATAACGATGAGCTGTACCCGTCATGGTCGTCCGATGGTAAGTCGCTCATTTATGCCGCGTGGAATGACAGCACGCTCGGCGCAGTCCGCACGGTTGGCGTGAACGGATCAGGCATGCGGAGGATCACCACGAAGCAGGGCCATTACATCGAACCGAGATTCTCGGACAATGGGCAGCAGATTGTCTTCCGACGTATCGGCAGCGATGGGCTGAGGTCAGAGCTGTATACTCAGGACCGCGGTATCTATACAGTAGGGGCCGCGGGTGGTGAGCCGAAGCTCGTCACTGAAGAGGGATCGACACCGAGATTCAACAAGGCAGGAGATCGCGTCTACGTCGTCGGCAACGAAGCGCAGAAGTCGGCACTCGTCAGCTTCAACCTCACCGGCGGCGACCGGCGTGTGCACCTGATTTCCGAGAACGCAACCGAGTTCGTTCCGTCTCCCGATGAGAAATTTGTAGCGTGGGTGGAGCGTTTCAATGCGTACATCTCTCCGTTGCCGATGACCGGAAAACCGGTTGACGTAAGCACGAGCGTCGCCGATTTCCCCGCGAAGCGAATCTCTCGTGACGCCGGCAACTATCTCCACTGGTCGCCTGATTCGCGCCGAGTGTACTGGGCGCTTGGGCCGGATTTGTATCATCGTGATGTGTCATCGACATTCGCATTCGAGACATCTGATACGACGATTCTGATCAAGGATCCGGAAAGCAAAGGAATGCCGATCGGGTTTAGGTCGGCGACCGATAAGCCAACTGGCAAGCTGGCGCTCATCGGGGCGACGGTGATCTCGATGAAAGGGGATGAGATCCTGCCGAACGCCACGATTCTGGTCGATCGCAACAGAATCATTTACGTGGGCTCCGCCGCCTCCGCTCAGATTCCTGCGGACGCAAAGCGGATAGACGTAACCGGCAAATACATCATGCCCGGTTTTGTAGATGCGCATGCGCACATCGGCACCGGCTCGAACGGAATCGCTCCGCATTCCAACTACGGTTTTCTGGCGAGTGTCGCGTTTGGTACGACCACAATGCACGATCCATCGAACGAGACGTCGATGGTGTTCTCAACATCAGAGACAGCACGAGCGAACGGCTGGATAGCGCCCCGGCTGTTATCGACGGGGACGATTCTCTACGGAGCCGAGGGAAGCTTCAAGGCGATCACAACGTCGTTCGACGACGCACTTGCGCACCTGCGTCGGATGAAGGCAGTCGGCGCATTCAGCGTGAAGAGCTACAACCAGCCGAGGCGTGATGCGCGTCAGCAGATAATCGAGGCAGCACGGCAGTTACAGATGGAAGTCGTGCCCGAAGGTGGGTCGACGTTCTCGGTGAATACCACGATGTTCCTCGACGGACATACTACGCTGGAGCACAATCTTCCGGTGGCGCCGCTGTACGAGGATATGCTTCGCCTGATCTCCGAGTCGAAGACTGCCTACACGCCGACGTTCATTGTGCTCTACGGTGGAATGAGCGGAGAGAACTACTGGTATCAGAACACGAACGTCTGGGAAGACAAGAAGCTTCAGTTTTTCAATCGGCGCGGGGAGATCGACGCGCGCGCGAGACGTCGGCCGATGGCTTCGAACGATGACTACTTCTTCATCACCGTTTCGCAATCAGCCAAGAAGCTGGTCGATCGCGGAGTTACAGTATCGACTGGAGCTCACGGCCAGATCGATGGCATGGGCGAGCATTGGGAGACGTGGATGATGCAGATGGGCGGTATGAGCAACCTCGAAGCCCTGCGCGCCGGCACATTGAGCGGTGCGAAAGCTCTTGGCCTCGACAAGGACGTCGGGTCGCTCGAGGTGGGGAAGCTCGCGGATCTGCTTGTGCTCGATGCAAATCCGGTTGCAGACATCAAGAACACGAATACGATTCGATACGTCATGCTCAATGGACGCATGTATGATGCGACGACGCTGGCGCAGATGGGAAATCATCCCATGCCGGCGCCGAGGCCAACCTGGGCTGAGGCGGGGAGCTCAACGACGGAGTCCGTGACTCATTTTGACGGCGAACATTGAGCATCAGCCGGGGCGACCTGGCGACGCCAATAAGTTTCCAAAGTGACCACAGAAAAAGACATTAAGCCCATCGAGCTCGGGCTCGATACTTTCGGTGACGTTACGCGGACCGCTGAAGGAAAGCCGCTGTCGCACGCGCGTGTGATCCGCGACGTAGTGGCCGAGGCGGTGCTGGCTGACGAATTGGGTGTGGATTTCATCGGGGTAGGCGAGCATCACCGCGCCGACTTCGCCATCTCCGCTCCCGAGATGGTCCTCGCCACCATCGCTGGCAGAACTCAGCGCATCCGGCTCGGCTCCGCTGTGACGGTATTGAGCTCCGACGATCCAGTGCGAGTGTTCCAGCGGTTCTCCACTCTCGACGCTCTATCGAACGGGCGTGCGGAGGTAATCCTCGGACGCGGATCGTTCACCGAATCGTTTCCGCTGTTCGGGTATCCGCTTGATAAGTATGAGGTTCTGTTTGAGGAAAAACTCTCGCTTTATGCAGCGATCCTCGATTCCGACAAGACTGGTGAGCCGGTCACATGGCGCGGAACGACGCGCGCGCCTCTCGTCAACCTGCGCGCGTTTCCGTCAACCGAGCACGGAAGACTGGCGACGTGGATTGGTGTCGGGGGCAGTCCCGAATCGGTAGTACGCGCGGCTCGCTACGGAATTCCGATGATGCTCGCGATCATCGGCGGTGACCCTCGGCGTTTCAAGCCGTATGTCGGGCTGTACAGGCAGGCTCTCACGAAGCAGGGAAAGGCGGAACTTCCGATCGGCGTGCACTCGCCAGGCTACGTCGCAGAGACCGACAAAGAGGCGCGAGAGGAACTGTGGCCGGCCTACCGTGACATGCGCAACAGGATTGGCGCGGAACGGGGATGGGGTCCAACGAGTCCAACGGAATTCGAGCGCGAGGTAGAAGAAGGCTCTTTATATGTTGGCTCGCCCGAAACCGTTGCACTGAAGATCGCGGCGACAGTTGGCGCTCTTGGCGTTGCGCGTTTCGACATGAAGTACAGCGCGGGCTGGCTCGCCCACGACAAGATGATGAGGTGCATCAGCTACTATGGTCGCGATGTAATTCCGCGTGTTCGGGAGCTGCTAGCTCTCAATCATTCGTCATGATGAACAGCGGCGCTCCGTCGAAGTCATCGTATATCGGGCGCAATCTTTCCGTATTGTAGTACTTCAAGACGTCGACGACCTTCTTCTCCGAAGTGACATTGGCGATCGGCACGCTATCGTAAAATCCCTTGTGCACGCTCACCAACCGCCCGAACTCTTTCTTCAGAATCAGATCGAGCGCGAGATTTCCGAATGCCATCGGCACGATCGAGTCGAGGGCATCGGGGTCGCCTGAGCGGACGAGATAACCGAGCCGCTGACTCACGACGTCGATTCGACGGCCATTGTTGTACTTGGCGGAGTATTCCTTGAGCGCTTCTGCAACCTTATCGCCGACTCCGCCGAGCTTGCGATGCCCGAACATATCGACCTCTTCACCTTCGAAGCTCATTCCTTTCTGCGCCTTGAGAACGGATCCTTCCGACACCAGGCAAACCGAATATCTGCTGGGGTTTCGGTTGTGATCGTATACCATCAGCTCGGTTAGCTGCTCGAGATCTGCCGGGTATTCAGGAATAAGGCAACGATCGGCTGCGCCGGCCATCGTTGGGAGGAGCGCAGTGAACCCGGCATATCGGCCGAACACTTCAATGACGAGAAACCGCTCATGTGATCCCGCCGACGTGCGGAGACGATGGGTGAGCTCGATCGTTCGCGTTACGCACGTGCTGAAACCAATACAGTAGTCAGTACCATACACGTCGTTGTCCATCGTCTTTGGAATCGCGACGACATGCACGCCTTCATCGTGCAGCCGTTTTCCGTAGCTGAGCGTGTCGTCGCCGCCGATCGGAATCAATACATCCACACCGAGGTGCTCGAGATTCCTGAGTACGTCCTTCGTGACGTCATTCGTCGGCTGGTCATACCCGGCAAGATGCGCAGGCAATCGCGCAATCGGCATATGACTGGGCCTCGTTCGCGAGGTATGAAGGAAAGTCCCGCCGGTGCGGCCGGCACGATTCACGATCGCTTCCGAGAGCTCCTGGATATTCTCGGAGTTGTCGGCGCCCGCCTCTCTACTGTAGTCGACGATTCCTGCCCAGCCTCGCCTGATACCGACAACGCGGTACCCTTCGCGCAGCGCGCGGATCGTGATTGCTCTGATGGCAGGGTTGAGACCGGGAACGTCACCGCCGCCGGTGAGAATCGCAATGGTTCGTTTCTTGTCGGCCATAATTCAAAAATACACGGAAAAAGGCCACGAGATGCGAATGTGCTCAGCCGGCAGAAGAAACCGGCGTTGGAGAGCTCCCGCGCACCTGATAGCCCACGGCGCTGGTTGATTCGCAGCAATAAATTGATCTGGATGACACCGAGTAACATGACGCGCCGAGGCTTTGTTTGTTCGGGGGCCGCAGCAATAGCGACGATCGGGTGTCGTCGGCCCATGGTGATGCAAAGTTCTCTTCCGAGCTCGCGCGTGTGGGATTCGATGGGAATGCGCAGCGACACTCGTGCCATCATCCTGCACGCCGACGATGTCGGCATCGCTCACTCGGTCAACGACGCGGTTATCGCTGCCTTCGAGCGCGGAGCAATCGACTCGTGCAGCGCGATGGTTCCGTGCGCACCATTTGCTGAATTCGCGAAGTGGGCACAGTCGCACAAAGCCGCGGACATCGGCGTGCATCTAACTCTCACCAGTAGTCCATCCGCTCGATTTCGACCGGTGCTGCCGGCAAAGCAGGCGCCGACTCTCGTCGATAACGATGGGAATTTCCCCGTTTCGTGGCCGGCTACTTCGCCCGTCAACATGGGTGAGCTCGAGGCTGAGCTCCGGGCGCAGATCGACCGTGCGCTGGCCCTTGGAATCGATGTTACCCATCTCGATGGGCATCAACACATTCTCCAGCTTCGTGGGGCGGCTCTGTTTGAGCTGTTCGATCGGATTGCCGGCGAATACCGGTTGCCGTACCGAGTCGCCAAATCCTGGTACATGCGTGCGCCGTGGCTCGAAGCGAAAGCCGGACACGACACAATTCCAATGGAAAAACTGATCTCACCGAGCGCAACCGACGCGAAGCCCGATGCGTGGAGTGCGTGGTACGCCGAACGGGTTCGGGCTATTCCACCGGGTCTGACCGAGCTGTTCATGCATCCTGGGTACGACACGCCCGAGCTACGGGCGCTGCTTCCGGACGAGCGACCCTGGGGATCAGCATGGCGCCAGCGGGATTTCGACATGCTCTTTTCGGGGGAAATTGCCGATGCGCTCAAGTCATCCGGCGCCGTTCGAACGGGGTGGCGACGGGTGAGATCAGCCCTCCGGACGGCGGGGAAGTGACTATCCGGTAGACAAATCCCGGAAATAAAAGAGCCTATTGACAGCCATAGGACGGATGGCTATCTCTGAAACTCATAAAGTCATCTTATGACTTGATGAATTGTAGATTCGCGAGCGTGAGAAACCCATGGCCATCCAGTTCCAGTCTGTCTTCCGCCAAGGCTTGGCAGATGACATCGCACAAAAGATCACCGAGATGATCCGGGTCAGAGGATTCCAGCCCAGTGACCGGCTGCCCGCAATCTCGGACATGGCCCGCCAGTTCGGGGTAGCTTCGCCGACTCTTCGCGAGGCGCTCAAGAAGCTCGAGACTATCGGCGTTGTAGACATCCGTCACGGCTCAGGCGTCTATGTCGGCCAAACCCCTGACTCGTTTCTCATCACCAATCCGGTTTTTCGCGAATCGCCTTCCAGAAAGGTTCTTCTCGATTTGATCGATTCGCGCATGCCGGTTGAGATGCGCACAGCAGCGCTGGCTGCTGAACATGCCACGACCGAACATCTGGCCGAGATGGAACGACTGCTTTCGCGCGCCGGACAGAGTCTTCAGGACGGCGCGCTCCTCAATCAGGTGAACCTGGCATTTCACCGGCAGATCGCGCTCGCGTCGGGGAATACGGTGATGCATCAGATCCTGGAGGTGCTATCCAGCCTGTTCAGGCAGGAGCAGCGGATGATTCTCGATATCCACGGGAATCCGAGAGAGGATCATGCCGAGCATGTCGCGATCTTCGAAGCATTGCGGGACCATGACGCCGACCTGGCGACGTCGCGCATGCAGGAGCACCTCGAGCGCGTGCGCGAAGTGCTTCTTCGCTGGGACGAAAAGGGGATCTCGTCTACTTGAAAATGATGACCGGGCGCGACCTTGTCGCCGCGGTGCTCCTTGGATCGGCTTGTCTCATGAGCTCGTCGCCGACTTTCGCGCAGGCGGCCGCTCAGCTCACGATAAAGAACAATCATGAGATACCGTTTACCGGCGCCATTGAGATGCCGGTGAACATTCCGGACGGCAACTATCAAAGCAGCATCGCGCGCGCACAGGTTTTTGACGGAATGGCGCGGGTTTTTGCGAACTTGAACGCCAATGCGAGCACGAATCTCGAGCTAGACAACACGCACTCAAATCCATTCAACGGCCCGTTCGGGATCACACCTGACGCGGGCCGCCTTCACATACAGTGGCGTAACAGCTCCATCGCGACTGTCGACATCGGCCTTTCAGTAATTCCGGGATCGTCAGGGAATGTTGACGACGCAGTTCGTGTTTTCACCCCTCTCACCATTGCCTGGACTGCACAGCCAAACGGAAAGCTCACCGCCGCGACCCGGGCGAACGGGTACGACGTGGCGGTAACAGCATCCTCGTTCGGCCAAGGAATGACCGACATACGGGCGAAGGTCACTCCGATCGAAGCGAACGTCGCTCCTGCATACCTCGCTATAGTCCGCCGCGTCGTCGCTCCCGGGTCCGCGTCTGCCTCGCTTCGGTTCAACGGCCGGATGATGGAGGGTGGAGACTCG
>JBDSBT010000073.1:0-6292 GCA_039921425.1 Gemmatimonadaceae bacterium
CCTATGACCCCGACGCGCTTGCGCGGAGCGCTCGATCGCTCTGTCTCGGTCTCGCCAAGGCGGGTGCCGCCTGTCACGGTTGATGATCTATTCATTTGCACGACGCAGTATAAGCTTATGCAGCCGCGACGAAAAAATCGCGGGCTTGCGCTCCGAAAAAGTGCAGTCGGAGCCTGCGTCCCCCTAAAGTCAGAATGACAGGACCATGAAACCGATATTCCGCTCGATCATGCTCGTCGGCCTTTTTTTCGCCGCTGCATGTGCGAACAATCCGGCGCCGGCCGATAAGGTCGTACCGCCAGGAAAGCCGACGCTCGTTGTGCAGGTACTCGTCGACCAGCTCCGCGCCGATCTGCTCGATAAGTACAGCGACCTGTTCACGGGCGGATTCAAGCGCCTTCGCGACAACGGTCATTCTTACACCGTCGCGACGCACGAGCATGCCGTCACTGAGACCGCCGTCGGCCACGCGAGTCTTGCCACCGGCGTGTATCCCAGTCGCCATGGGATAATCTCGAATCAGTGGTACGAGCAGCGTGACGGGGAATGGATCCTCTTGTCAAGCGTTGGCGATCCAGGCGTCCAGATCGTCGGTCAGCCGGCGCTCCCCGGCGTATCGCCGGCCAACCTCAGGCGCACCGGATTTGCCGAGTGGCTGGTAGCCGCCAATTCACGCTCGATCATCGCATCGGTGTCGGGAAAGGATCGTGGAGCCATTCAACCTGCCGCGCACGCGAAGGGTTACGTGTACTGGTTCGATGCGACCGTCGGCCGGTTCGTGACGTCAACCTACTATAGAAACGCCAACCCGTCGTGGGTGACCGCCACCAACAAACAGTTCCAGCGCTATCGATCCGACACCGTCTGGGCGTCAGGAATCCCAGCGTCGATGCTTTCGAAGAGCAATCGCGACACAATTGGCACGGAAGGCGACGGCATCCACACTTCGTTTCCGCATACGTTTGCGAACGAAGGAAGTCCAAACGCGTTCTGGGCGTGGTGGTCGTCCACGCCAGACCTCGATCGGGGAACGATCGAGATGGCCGAGTCGATGGTCACATCACTCGGACTGGGGAAAGACGACGCGCCGGACTACCTGAATGTCTCTCTGTCGTCAACAGATCGCGTTGGACATGCATTCGGGCCTAACAGCCGCGAGCAGCTCGACAATCTCCTGCGTCTCGATAGGGAGCTCGATGAGTTTTTTGATTTTCTGGACAAGACGGCAGGGAAGGGAAAGTGGACAGTGATGTTGACTGCAGATCATGGAGTTCTCGACAGTCCGGAAGATTTGCAGGCGCGAGGCGAGTACGGTCACAGGATCACATTAGCCGAGACGGTGAAGCTCGATTCGCTGAGAATAGCGGCCGACAATTCGTCCGATCGAAAGTCCGCAGCGGTAACGCTCCGCGATGCGTTGAAAAAACTCCCGATCATCGGCGACGCGTGGACGCACGACCAGCTCGACTCAGGCGCGCCTGCGGATTCGTTCGAAGTGTTGCAGCGACACAATCGCTGGCCGGGCCGGGAGGGAGGATTGTTCAGCCGAGAGGGAGTCGAGATGCGATTTGTTCCCGGAGTAATCCTCGGTCCACGCGGGTCGAGCCACGGGACGCCGTATTTCTACGACAGGCATGTGCCGATGATCTTCATGGGGCCCGGCATCGAGACGGGCCGGGATTCTCTCATGCATCAACGATTGACTTCGCGCCGACCTATGCGAAGATGCTCGGGATTCCATATCCGGCGGATCTTGATGGTAGACCTCTCTCGGCCATCGCGCATTAGTCCAGTCGCTCGGATAGATATTTTCGGCTCACTGATGTTTTGACTGGCCACGGAGTGACGGAGAACACGGAGAGAGTCAGCCTGCATCGAAACTTCCAACGGCAATGCAGCAACAAAATTTGGGGGTAACTACGGAAGTCGTTCCGTAGTCACCCCCGATCATTTTTCTCGCGGCAGCTTGAAGCCGTCATCCTGGATGGACCGGGCGGCGTCCTCCGTGTACTCCGTGACTCCGTGGCCAATGAGACATCCATTGCCGGAAAACATCTAAGAGAGCATTAGACCTTAGAGATCCCCGAGAGTCTGCGCCCGGAAAGTTGCCACCGCCCCGACAACACCCGCCGACAACGGAAGCAATCCCGGCAATATCTGGCAGGCCTCAACAGACGGCTTGAATGCTCGTCTGCGCACCTCGGCTCTCATAGGATCGAACAACAGATCTCCGGCTTGCGTCACCCCACCAGCCACCACGAAGACATCCGGATTGAAGATGTTGATGAGATTCGAAATGCCGACGCCGAGGAAGTGCGCTGTGTCGCGGACAACCTCCAATGCAATTGCATCGTTCCGCTTCGCAGCCTCGAATACAGTTTGTGCTGTGATGCGGGATAAGTCTCCGTCTACCATCGACGGAAGAATCGACCCCTCGGTTCCTTCCAGGAGCTCTCTCGCGCGGGTCGCGATAGCGGGACCGGACGCATAGGCCTCGAGACATCCATAGTTGCCGCACTTGCAGCGGCGCCCGTTCGATTCGATCGTCGTGTGGCCAATCTCGCCAGCTGCGTCCGACGATCCGTGATACAGCTTTCCATCGAAGATGAGTCCTCCGCCGATGCCGGTGCCGATCGTCATCGCAACGACATTTCGCGCGCCTTGGGCTGCCCCTCGCCACCATTCGCCAAGCGTTGCGCAGTTGGCATCGTTATCTAGCGTCGCCGGAAGGTTCACACGCGCTGAGACCTCGTCGCGAAGGGGGAAGTCTTTCCATCCAAGATTCGGGGAAACGATCACGACGCCGCGAGACCGGTCGAGTGGACCTGGAGCGCCAATTCCCACGCCGAGGAAATCGGTACGCTCGGCTCCCGTCTCCTTGCGCGTTTGATCGATTAGCTCCTCCACCAGAGCCGCTATTCGACCGACTACCGCATCCGCGCCTTCGTCCGCGTTGGTCGTAACCGTCCGCGTTCCAATCTCTCGCGTTCCGTCCACCGGCATCGCTCCGCCAGCGATGTTCGTTCCGCCGAGATCTATGCCGACGATGTACTGCTCTCTTACGGTCAAGCCGAGCTCACTTGCGATAGGGTTTGCGAGAGGAGACCGAATACGTCGGCGGACGAAAGCTCGCGCATGCAGCGCCAATGTCCAAGCGGACACTTCTGAGGACCATGCCGGTCGCACGGCCGGCAGGCGAGCCCGCCTCTGCCGGCAACAGTCGAGTTTCGTGCGAGAGGCCCGAAGCCAAAATCCGGAACCGTCGGCCCAAAGGTCGTGACCGTCGGCGTATTCATCGCTGACGCCAGGTGCTGCGGCGCCGAGTCGTTGGTCACGAGAGCAACCGATCTTCCAATGAGCGCGGCGGAAGCGAGGATGCCAAGTCTTCCCGCGGCGTTTGCTGCGCGACCCTGGGGAAGCTGTGATACGATCGCGTCGCCAATTGCTACGTCGGCTCCGCCACCCACGACCACCACGTTGAAATCTTCGGATATTTTCAGCGCGAGCTCCGGATAGAAGGGCCAGCGCTTCGTCGCCCAGACACTTCCCGGGGCAAGGGCGACAAAAGGTTGTGATGCGTTCGCAAGCTGCTCGTGAACTATCGCTCCGGCCGTGCGATCGTCGTCGGCCGTTGGAAACAGCCCCGGCATTATCTGATCGGGTCGCGGCGGATTGGTGGATGTTGGGCTGGCGAGCCACCATAGCCGCTCCGCGTGGTGCCGATCGGCCCGGTAGTCCACCCGCTCGGTGTAGAAGCGGCGCCCTTCCGAAGTGTTGAAGCCGACCCTTCGTTTCACGCCCGCAGCCGTAACGAGCATCGCGCTTCGAAGTGAGCCCTGCGCGAGGTATGCGGCTTCGTAACCTGCGTTGTCCTCCGATTGCTGCCTCGAGCGGAGGGGGGAGCCGAACAATCCAGACCGGCGAATTCGTCCAACAGCTCGCCCGAAACCAACGATCCCGCTGTCACACTCGCGGCGGTCGTACGGGATAAGGTTTCGAATAAACGGGTTGTTGGAAAGAATTGAAGCGCCTTCCGGCGTCGTGAGCACATCGACGGCCCCCCGGCTCGCGAGCTCCTTGATGAGCGGCGTGGTGAGGACGATGTCTCCGAGAAAGCTCGTCTGAACAACGAGCGAGCTCACCCCTTAGTCCACCTGGAGCACTGCCAGGAAGGCTTCCTGTGGAATCTCTACCGATCCAACCTGCTTCATTCTTTTCTTGCCCTCTTTCTGTTTCTCGAGAAGCTTGCGCTTTCGGGAAATATCGCCGCCGTAGCACTTCGCCAGAACATCCTTTCGGAGCGCCTTCACCGTGGTGCGCGCGATAATCTTCTGTCCGATGGCTGCCTGAATGATCACTTCGAAGAGCTGGCGCGGAATGAGCTCCTTCAGTTTGTCGGCGATCTTCCGACCCCATTCGTAGGCCTTGTCCTTGTGAATGATCACTGAGAACGCGTCCACTGGCTCGCCGTTAATGAGCATGTCGAGCTTTACAAGATCGCTCTGGCGGTACTCCAGCATCTCGTAGTCGAGCGATGCGTACCCTCGGCTGATCGTCTTCAGGCGATCGAAGAAATCAAGAATGATTTCCCCGAGCGGAAACTCCCAGTCGAACTCTACGCGCGCCGTGTCGAGGTACGTCATGTTCCTGTAGACGCCGCGTCGCTCGGTACCCAGTGTCATGATGGGCCCGATGTAATCGGCCGGTGCCATGATACGCGCCTTCACGTATGGCTCTTCCACGTAATCGATGACAACGGCAGGCGGCATCTTCGACGGATTCTCGATCAGCTCCATCGATCCGTCCGTTCGGTACACCTTGTACTCGACGCTCGGGACCGTGGTGACGAGGTCCAGCTCGTACTCGCGCTCCAGACGCTCCTGAACGATTTCCATGTGCAGAAGGCCAAGAAATCCGCACCGAAATCCGAAGCCAAGGGCGGTTGACGTCTCGGGCTCGTACTGGAGGGATGCGTCGTTGAGCTGAAGCTTTTCGAGTGCGTCGCGGAGCGTCTCGTACTGCTGGGTGTCGGTTGGGTAGATACCGGCGAACACGAACGACCGCACGTCGCGATATCCGGGCAGCGCTTCGGGCGCGTGATTCGTCGCGTCGAAGATGGTATCTCCGGCGCGTGTTTCCTTCACCGAGCGAACGTTTGCAACCACGTAGCCGACTTCCCCTGGACCGAGCTCGCTCGACTTCACCTGGCGAAGCTGATTGTACCCGACTTCTGCGACTTCGTAGACCGACTCGCTCGCGCCGAAGGTGATTTTGGTGCCGACCCTGATCGTGCCGTCAACAACGCGGACGCTCGGAATGGCGCCGCGATATCGGTCGTAATAGGAATCGTAAATCAGCGCGCGAAGCGGACCGTTGGCGTCGCCCTTGGGCGGCGGCACTTTCCTGATGACCTGCTCGAGAAGCTCGGGAATGCCGATTCCTTCCTTGGCGCTCACCATCAGGATATCGTCGGGGTCGACGCCAAGCAGATCATGAACTTCCTGCTTTCGCTTTTCGGGCTCAGCGCCGGGAAGGTCGATCTTGTTCAGTACCGGGATGATCTCGAGACCGGCGTCGAGAGCGAGGAAGAGATTCGACAGAGTCTGCGCCTGAATTCCCTGCGACGCGTCGACGACTAGAATCGCGCCTTCGCACGCAGCGAGCGACCGCGAGACTTCGTAAGTGAAATCGACGTGACCTGGTGTATCGATGAGGTTCAGCTCGTAGGAGCTGCCGTCGTTCGCCACGTAGGTCATCCGAACCGCATTGAGCTTGATCGTGATGCCGCGCTCGCGCTCGAGGTCGAGCGTATCCATCACCTGCGCCTTCATCTCTCTCTTCGCGAGCATGCCGGTGGCCTCGATCAGCCTGTCCGCGAGCGTGGACTTGCCGTGATCGATGTGCGCGACAATGCAGAAGTTTCTTATATGATCGAGATTCAATGCAGGTTTCTATGCAGGGAGGGGACAGCTTTCAATATAGTCGTCCCGCGGGACTTCAAAGAGAAAAACCATAACCGATAATTGAGGAGAACGGCGGGAGAAAACGCGGGAGAATTGCGGGGGAACTACCGACGCATTCCATCGATTCCGAGTGGTCGTCGCATTCATCTTTCTCCCCATTTGCAGTTTCCGGGTTTTGTTGTTGCCTGGGTGAAAGGCAGTACCAGTCTCCAGTTCATTTTGATGATATTTTGGCGAACGAAATGATAGATCATTCCAACCGTCTTCCGGCGCTTGATTCCCTTCGTGGCTTCGCCGCCCTGTTCGTGATGATGTATCACATCACGATG